>JAFAWJ010000299.1 GCA_019242065.1 Chloroflexota bacterium | reverse complement strand
AACACACGCATGGTCATGAGCCGAGCCGCCCAGATCCACGATCAGCTCGGACACCCGGTGCTGGATTGCGATGGTCACTGGCAAGAGTCTCCGCTGGTGCTGACCGAGTATCTGCGCGAAGTTGCCGGACCGAGCGTGACCGACGAGTTTCTGGCGCGGCGGCGTCGCGAAGACACCTGGGCTTCGGCAACACTGGACGAGCGCGCCGCACGCCGCCTGCGCCGCAACGTCCAGTGGGGCTCGCCCGCGGAGACGGTCGACAAGGCGACCGCCATGCTGCCAGCGCTGTTCCAGGAGCGGCTGGGTGAGCTCGGCATCGATTTCGCCATCGTGTATCCGTCCATGGGCCTGCCCTTCACCAACCTGGGACGGGAAGACGTCCGACGCGGCGTCATCCGCGCGTACAACGTGATGGCGGCGGATACCTTCGCCGATTACCAGCGCTCGTTCGCACCGGCCGCGTGTATTCCACTCGGCAGCCCACAAGAAGCGCTCGACGAGCTCGAGTACGCCGTTGGTACGCTGGGGATGAAGGTCATCATGGTGCGGGGCGCGACTCCACGTCCACTGCCGGCGACTGGAGCCGTGTTCGAGCGCTCGTTCGAGACCAGCTCGCGTGAGGTCCCCTTCTATGTCGACTCCATCGGACTGGATAGTCCATACGATTGGGACCCGTTCTGGCGCAGATGTGGCGAGCTCAAGGTCGCCGTGACCAGTCATGGCGGAGCGCACGAATGGTCTGACCGCAAGAGCATCAACAACTTCGTGTTCAATCATGTCGGACACTTTGCTCAGGCCAACGCCGTATTCACCAAGGGCGTGTTTCTGGGAGGTGTCACCCACCGCTTCCCCGAGCTCAATTTCGGGTTCCTGGAGGGTGGCGCCGGGTATGCCGTCAATCTCCTGCTGGACATCATCGGACACTGGGAGAAGCTGAATCCGTCGGCCATTCGCGAGCACCTGTCGCCGGCCAATACCGACACGTCGCAGCTCAAGCAGTTGATGGAGCGCTGCGCTTACCCGCGCCTGCGCGACAAGATCGATCAGATCGTGTCTGGACTCGACGGCGTCGACGTCAACATTCCCATCTACGACGATTTTGAGCACGTCGACGTACACACCAGTGAAGACATCGTCGAGCTGTACACGCGCAACTTTTATTTCGGCTGTGAAGCGGACGATCCGGTCACCGCGTGGGCGTTCGATCCGCGCATGCGGGCACCCGTCAAGGCGGTCTTCAGCTCCGACATCTCGCACTGGGACGTGCCAGTGATGGCCAACGTCTTGCCGGAGGCGTATGAGCTGGTCGAGCACGGTCTGCTCGGCGAGGCGGACTTCCGCGCCTTCACCTGGTCGAATGCGCTGCACTTGCACGGCGACATGAATCCCGAGTTCTTCGTCGGAACCACCCTGGAGCAGGCGGCCGCCGCCGAACTCGCCCAGCCCGTCGCGTAGCGGCATGCTGCTCACCCGGCGGCGGTGGTTGGCCCTCACGTCCGCAGGCTTCGGGTCGGCCTGGCTTGCCGCCTGCGCGCCGCTCGCGCCGCCAGCGGCCGCCCCTACGGGTCCAACCGCTGTCGTCACGACGCCCGCCGTCGCACCGGCAGCCCCTAAAACCGGGGGAACCCTGCGCGTCGGCCTGCCAGCAGACATCGTCACCCTCGACGCACACAATTTGCCAGGTATAGGTCCAAGCGTCCAGAACGCCTTCGATGCGCTGACCACCTACGACGCCGCGTTCCACCCCCAGCCGGCGCTCGCCGAGAGCTGGGACCTGGATAGCAGCTTCAAACAGATCAAACTCAACCTGCGCAAGGGCGTGCAATTCCACACCGGTCGCGAAATGAGCGCCGACGACGTGACCAGGGTCCCGATGGCAAAACGCAGGTCGTCGCCACCGGTCCGTTTGTGGTGAGCGAGTGGGCGGCGGGCGACCACCTCCTGCTCAGCCGCAACCCCAATTACTGGCGCGCGGGTGTGCCGTACCTGGAGGCCATCCGCTACTCCATCCTGCTGGATACGCAGGCGATGATGGTGCAATTCGAATCCCACGCGCTCGACGCGGTGTGGCTGCCGCCCGCCCGCGACGCCGTACGTCTTGCCAACGATCCTGCCTATCAGACCGTAGCCCTCGCCGGCGGCGGCAACGGCCAGGCATTGTTCCTGAACGCGGCGTTGCCGCCGTACACCAACAAGAACGTACGCCAGGCCATCAATTATGCGGTCAATCGGGAGCGCTACCGGACTGTCGCCTACTCCGGGTTGGGCGACGTCGAAGTCCTGCCGTGGCCGCCCATCTCGGCCGCCTTCGAGCGAGCCAGGAATGCGACGTACGCCTTCGACCTGGATAAAGCCGCGAGCTTGCTGCGCGATTCCGGCGAGCACGTCACGGACCTGGAGCTCGTGTACACCACCTCGCCGGAGTTCGATGCGCTGGGGCAGCTCCTCCAGTCGGATTTAAAGACGCTGGGCGTCAACGTGACATTGACACCCGTGGGAGCCGCGGCGTTCAACGCCCAGATTCAGGACCTCAAGCAGACCGGGGGTATCCTGGGTTTTGGCTACACGCGCTGGAACCCGACGTCTTTCCTGAACCTGAGCGCCACGTTCAAACCCCAGGGCAGCATTACCAGATATTCGAGCGATCATTACAGCCAGCTGATCGACGCGGGGTCCAAAGAGCCTGACGATGCCAGGCGCCAGGCGCTCTACTCGCAGATCAACGACATGATCCTCGACGAATCCTTCGGCATCCCCGTGCTGGTGCCGCCTCAGTTCCTGCTGGCCACCACCAGCGTGCAGAACATTCAGCTCTCCGCCCAGCGCGGCTACCCGGTCTATTCGGACATCTGGTTGGCCTAGCCCTGCCGAAGGTCCGCGGTGCGTGGACGGCAGTCCAGGCGCAGCCGGCCGACTGACTGACTACTGGCGTGAGGCACAATCGCGCGGTGGTATTGTTGGTCTGAGTCTGACCAACTGATGTAGATCACGTGTATGTCGCACAACCTGAACGCTGTCAAGCTGAGTCGTCGTACCGCGTTGGGCCTGGTCGCGGCGGGCCTGGGGAGCGTGGCGCTGGCCGCCTGTGGGCCGGGTGCAGCATCGACCGCACCAACCAGTTCGGCCCCCGCCAGCGCCGGCGCGACGCCGGGCACGGTGGTCGCCAGCACCACGCCGGCTGCGGCGTCGAGCGGCCCAACGCCGCAGCCGGTCGCCGGCGGGACCATTCGGTACGGCGCCCAGATGGACGTCGACCGTCTCGACCCGCACTTTCGCACCGCCGACGTCTATTACGGCGTCTACGATCGCCTGACCCAATACGACATCGACCACAACCCACAGCCGATGCTGGCCGAGAGCTGGGACATCAGCCCGGACTTCAAGTCGATCACGTTCCACCTGCGCCAGGGCGTCACCTTCCACAACGGCGCGCCGTTCAACTCGGCGGCGGTGAAGTTCAACAGTGAGCGCGCCCGCGATCTGCCGAACACGCAGCTGGACGAAGCCAAGTGGTGGACCTCGATCGATATGCCCGACCAGTACACCGTGACCTTCAACTCAGATCAGTCGCGACCGCTCGCCTTCGATTATTTCGAATACCTGAACATCGCCGAGCCCACCTCCGCCAACGACCCCAGCAAAGCGGTCGGCACGGGTCCATTCAAGTTCGTGGACTGGAAACAGGCGATTTCGCTGACGCTCGAGAAAAACCCCGACTACTGGGTAAGCGGCCGGCCGTACGTCGACGGGATGGTGATGTCGGTCATCACCGATCCCAATGCGATGACCGCGCAGTTCGAAGCCGGAGCGCTCGACGTGGCGATCCTGCCAGTGACCGACTTTCTCCGTCTGCAGAGTGATTCGAGCTACCAGCCGTACACGTTCACCGCCGGCAATTTCTCGTGCTTCGGGATTCAGTGCCAGAATCCGCCGTGGGACAATAAGCTAGCGCGTCAGGCGTTGCTGTACGCCGTCGACCGCGTACGCTGGGCGACGGAAATTCAGCACAACCTGGAGTTCCCTTCCGCGCTGCCCTGGCCGAAGACGTCGCCGGCCTACGACGACACCAAAGGCAACGCGTACCAGTTCGACCTGAACAAAGCCGGCTCACTGCTCAAAGCCGCGGGCGTGACCTCGTACACAGGCGACGTGATCATGCAGAACAGCAGCGCGGAGCTGACCACCTTCTCGCAGATTCTGCAGAGCGATTTCGCTCAACTGGGCATCACGCTCAACCTGAAGCCACAGGACAGCGCGTCGTACCTCAACCTGGTCAACAACTGGACCTACCAGGGCTTCTGGTTGGGCGGCGGCTCCTTCTGCCAGCTTGACCCCGGCACGGCCTTCACCAAGAGTCGCGCGCTCAGTCCGACCGGCAATAGCTCGGCGTTCACCACACCCGCCAATGCCGCCGCGGTCGCACTGCTTGGTCAGGCGACCAGTGAGCCGGATCCCGACAAGCGCAAACAACTCGACTCCCAGTTGAACGACATGCTGCTGGATGAGGTGTACATCGTCTCCATGTCGCCACAGACGGAGAAATTGATGCTCACCAGCAAAGTGCACGGCGTCACCCAGACGCTGCACTCCGCGCAGAAGTGGTGGGAGGTATGGCTCGCCTGATGTCTTCAGGACGCAACTTGCTGTCCGGACCTCCCGATTGCGGACCGCGACGAGCTCACTCCAGTGGACGCAGTCGCTCCACACCGAGCAGCGCCTGGCCGTGAAGCTCGTAGCCGCTCTGCGTCATCACGTAGTGTTGTGAGGCGGCCTGCATATCCCGCGCGCAGCGCTCGATGACATTTCCGCTGTAGAGCGCATGCGCGCCCGCATGCCGAAACATGCGGCGCGTGACCTCCACCGCCACATCCGTGGCAAAGACAGCCGCGGCGCGCAGCTCCATTTCGACCTCCGGCGGCGGCGGGCTGTTAGTCGCAAACACGCGCTCCCACGCCCGTCGGTAGGCGTCGACCAGGTTGGCGCGCGCCGCGTTGAGGGCCTGGTCACGATAGCCCAGGTCGAACCGGAACACACTCCGGCCGGCCACACACCCTGCTGCGTGAAGCCGCGTCGCTTCGATTTCGCCAGGTCACGCATCTCCTCGAGCGCGCGCCGCGCCGTACCCAGCGCAAACCCACCGTGCTCGCTCGCCAGCAGTCCGAGCGTGCCGAGACGGTACAGCGGCCCGCCTCGCCGCGGAGTTGCACCGGTGAGACTAAAGCTCAGCTGCTCGGGAACAAAGACCTCGCGCACCGCGAAGTCGCCGCTGCCGCTATGCGGGAAAGAGCATAGCGAGCGCACGCGGCGGGTCGCTGCCGGCAGTCATCGCGATGAGCGCCCAGCCCGCCGAGGTATCGATGCGGCTCACCGCCTCGTAGACCTCGATCTGCGTCAGCGGGTCGGCCTCCAAGCCACCACCCAGCTCGCGTGGCGCTTTCAGCCCGAACAGACCCGCGTCGTGCAGTGCGCGCCTCGGGGAGGGTCCGCAGCCGTTCGGCCTCGTCGGCGTTGGCTTCCAGGGTGGCGCGGACGCGCTCGACCGCGGCGAGGAGCGCCTCGCGCGTGGCTGCACGGCGGGAGTCAGTTTCGACAGACGCGGCAGACAGTGACAGGCGATTCCCCCTTCACCTGGATTGTCGCCCCCCAGTCAAGCAAGGCGCCGATCGGGGGGAGCGGCGTTCCCGATAGGATCTTTACGGTGTCACTGGATCATCTCGAACTCTCGCCCGAGCAACGCGAGCTGCTCCGCACCTGGCTTCCGGCCGCGATCCTCATTCGCGACCACAGCTGGGGTCTGGTAGGCACCACCGTGCTCGAGGTGCGCCACGGGCCAGATCATCTCGTGGTCAAGGCCGGTGATGCCAACGACCACCACATCGCCAGAGAGCTGCGGGCGCACCAGCTCTGGCTGTCGCCCTGGACGTCAACCGGTCACGCCGGCCGGCTGCGGTGGAGCGACGGCAACGCGAAACTCCTGGTGACCGACTTCGTCCCCGGCGAGCTGGTGCTGCGTCACCCGAGCGCCGCCAAGCCGGACACGTATCGACAGGCGGGCGCATTGCTGGCACGCTTTCACCACCAGGTGTGCACGCCGGATGCGGACTACGAAGCGCGTGAAAACAGAAAATCCTTGGGCTGGCTCGACCAGCCGCACCGCATCGCGCCTGACGTGCAGCAGCGCCTGCGCTCCGAGATCAATGCCTGGCCAACATCGACGTCGGTACTCGTGCCGACGCACGGCGATTGGCAGCCTCGCAACTGGGTGGTCGACCGCGAGGTGGTGCGCGTCATCGACTTCGGACGCGCGGACCTCCGGCCGGCGGCATGTGACTTCGCGCGTCTGGCAGCGCAGGAGTTTCGCCGCGATCCGCACCTGGAAGCCGCCTTCCTCGACGGCTACGGCACGGACCCGCGCGAAGCACACGCGTGGCACCGCATTCGCGTGCGAGAGGCGATCGGTACTGCGGTGTGGGCCTACCAGGTTGGAGACGAGGCGTTCGAGGCCCAGGGCCATCGGATGATCGCCGAGGCCCTCGACTGATGGTGAGATGTTCCAGCTTCGTCATGGCTGGCTGACTCGAGGAGGAAGAGGAGAAATAGGTGGCTGCAATCAGCGAAAACCCGGATCGCATCAAAGTCGTTCACACCTACGGCGTGGGGCTGCACACCGATGATCCCGAGCCGAACCTCGATGATCCACGGTGGCAGCAACGCCAGGTGCTGGACTATGTCGACTTCTGCGTCGAGGCGGAGCAACTTGGCTTCGATGGCGTCACGCTGACCGAACACCACGCACTGTCGATGACCTGTCCCTCGCCGCACCTGTTACTGGCCGCGGCCGCCATGCGCACCAGCCGCATCCGCCTGGCGACCGCCGTAACGGTCCTGCCGCTGTACAGCCCCATTCGCGTCGCCGAAGAAGCGGGCACGCTTGATCTTCTCAGCAATGGCCGATTCGAGCTCGGCATCGGCCGCGGCGTGCCGGGCGAGGTCGATCTGACCGCCGGTCGCCACTTCAGCGAGGACGAGCTGATGCGGCGCTGGCTGGAGGGAGTGGAGTTGCTGCGCATTGCGCTGAGCGAGCGCGACTTCACCTTCGACGGCGAATTCATGACGGTCGATCGGCCGACGACGATCGCCACGCGTCCACTCCAGGATCCGCTGCCGATCTGGCTCGGCGGAACGACGCTCAGCACGATGGAGCTCGCGGCGCGCAACGGGTGGAACATCATGCGTAATTTCGGTGAGCCGCGGCAGCACCGCGAGGCTTTCGAACACTACGTACGCGTGGGCGCCGAGCATGGGCACACCCTGTCGGGCGCGAACTTCATGATCGAGCGGTTCGTGGCCATCGCCGAGACCGAAGCCGAGGCGGAGAAGAACCTCGACAGGCTGGCGCGCGCGTTCGGTCGGTTCGTGACCATTTTCCGAGCGGGGGGCCGCCGCGCCCTACCAACCACCGACGCAGAGGTCCAGGCCCGGCCCGCCATCGCTATTTGCGGCACTCCGGATCAGATCGCCGCCAGCCTGCGGCAAACGCTCGAAGAGACTGGCGCACGCCGCTTGCTGGTCGAGACGTTCTCACCTCAGGAGATGCGACTCTTCGCCGCACAGGTCATGCCCGGGCTGCAGGCGCACGAGACGGCTGACGCCGCACCGTCGTGAACGCACGCTAAAACGCACGCTGAACGGTGGCGCTGCCTTCCTCAGCTTTCCCTTACAGCTTCGAGGGTGGCGATGTCACGCTTAGCGGCGTGCCGACGGTCGCGGAGCTGGTCCGCTCGGACGGATCGCTCGGCATGGATGTGTGCGCCGGGGCGAGCGGTCTCGCGCGCGAGATTTCGCGCATCGTCCGCTCCTCCACCGAGCGAATCGACATCCCGCTTCGAACGGGAGACGTCGTGCTCGTGTCCGCGCGCGATTGGAGGCACGCGCTCAACGCGCTCGACCTCGCCGGTAGCCTGCAGGTCGCCGCGGTCATCGTCTCGGCGACAGCCCACGACTCCGCTCAATGGCTGACCGACTCCTGGTCGACGCCGGTCCTGCTGCTGTCAGAACCACGTCTGGACCAGGCCTTTCCACTGCTCACCGAGTGGCTCGAACAGTGCACGTTGCATGAAGAGCATCAGGCCGTCGAATTCCGGCAGCGTTTCGGCGAAATGGATGTCCACGCAGACATGCGTGCGATCACCGAACGCCTGGTCCAGGTCGCCGGCAGGCCAGTCTTCATCCACGATGCGCACGGCCACGTCGAACTGACGTGCCAGCCGGCGACGCGTCGGCTCGCCTCGGGTGATTTCGATGCGACGGTGCGCGTCGCAAGTGCCACCGTCGGCGGCCGGGCGAGTCGTGGGCGATTCCCGTTGATAGGCGTCGCCTATGACGAGATTCCGGCTCTGGATTGCGCGCTAATCTCACTTGCCACCGGTAGTAGATCACTGCCCGTGCACTACGTTTCGATGCTCGGTCAGGCAGCCGACTTCACGCACCCCGACCGTGCGGCCCTGGGCGCCGCCTTTCAGTTGAAGCCTGAACTCGCCCACGCGCAGTCTTCAACTGAAGCCCACTGGGACACCCAGGTGGTCGACCTGCTCCTCGGCGGGCGCATCCACCGGCTTCGCCGAGCACCAGGGGTGGCGTGAGCCCGCGCGCGGCGGCGACCGCGCGGCCCGCAGCTCGGGCGGCATCCCGCGCAACGGGTCGGCCGGCGCGGTGGCGGAGCGTCACGGGTACAACCTCAACCGCCCACACTTCGACTGGCCGTGAGCCTCCCGAGTGGACTGTCAGGCGTCGATCTATGCGAGGCGTTTGGCCGTCTTAAGGCCCGGACATCGCGGTGGCGTGATGGTCCACAACGCGAAGGGCGATACCTGGCCGCTCGCCGGTGACAAGACCTTCAGTCTCCGTCCGGAAACGCTCCGCATTGCGCGCAATGCGGTGGCG
>JAFAWJ010000293.1 GCA_019242065.1 Chloroflexota bacterium | reverse complement strand
ACGGCGCAAAACGGCCTGCAGACGGCACTCGCGGCTCAGACGGCTGCCCAGGCGCAGAACCAGCAGCAGTTGCAGTCGGCCAAGTCCAGCGCGAATCAGGCGCTGAACAGCAATCTGGCGGCGCAGAGCAGCCAGGCGAGCGACCAGAGCAAGAACGACGCGAGCGTGCAGTCGGGCCAGAGCTCCGTGGATCAATCCCAGGCAGCCTTGAACAAGTCACAGTCGGCGTTGCAGAACACGGTGGTCGGTCAGCAGGGCACGGTGTTGTCGGCGCAGAACACGGTCGCGCAGAACCAGGCGGCGGTGCAGGCGCAGATGGCGACGGCGGCGCAGACGCTGGCACCGGCGACGCAGTCCGACCTTGACTCGGCCACGGCGCAGGTGGCCGGTGCGCAGACGGCGCTACAGACGGCGCAGAACAATCTGGCCTCGGCGGTGCTGGTGGCGCCGGCGGATGGCACCGTCGCGGCGTTGAACGGCGCGGTCGGTCAGTGGATCAGTGGTGGGCCGGTCGGCACCTCGTCGTCGAGCTCGACGTCCACGACGTCGTCCTCGAGCAGTGCCAGTAATGCATTTGCGACGTTGACGGATCTGAGCACGCCGCAGATCACCGCCGCGGTCAGCGAGGCAGACATTGGCAAGGTGCAGCCGGGGCAGAAGGTGAACTTCACGCTAACGGCGTATCCGAACCGCACGTTCACGGGGACGGTGGCGAGCATCGAACCAGCGGGGACGACCACCTCGAACGTGGTGACGTATAACGTGCTGATCTCGGTCGATCCGACCGATGCGCGCATGCTGCCGGACATGACGGCGACGGTGACGATCATCACTGAAGAGGACGACAATTCCGTGCTGGTGCCGAACTCGGCGATTACCTACGCGCAGGGCGCGGGGCGCAGCGTGCCGTTTGCGGGGCAAGGCGGTGCGCAGGGGCAAGGCCAGGCGGGTCAGGGCCAGGGCGGCGCCCAGGGCGCAGGGCAGCAGGCCAGTGGCCAGGGTCAAGCACAAGCTGGTCAAGGTCAGGGACAGCGTGGCCAGGGCCAGGGCGGCCAAGCCGGCCAGGGTGGCCAAGCCGGCCAGGGCCAAGGGGGTAACGGCCAGGCCGGCCAGGGACAGGGGCAACGAGGTCAGGGCCAAGGGGCCAATGCGCAGGGCGGCCAAGCTGGTCAGGGTCAGAGTGGCCAGGGCACAGGCCAGGGCGGGCAGGGACAGCGCGCGCAGGGCCAGGGACAGGGCGCCGCACAAGGCGCGGGGCAACAGGCTGGCGGCGGGCAGGGTCAGGCTCAAGGTGGCCAAGGTCAGAGTGGCCAGGGTCAGGCGGCACAGGGTCAGAGTGGCGCCAGTGGGCAGGGCACCACGGCGGCGAGCTTCCTGGTGGTCTTGCGCGACGGCGCGCCCGTGCGCGTGCCCGTCCAGTTGGGCAGCACTGACGGCACCAACACCGTCGTCCTGCGCGGGCTGCAGACTGGCGACCAGGTGGTCACGGGTACCTCGGGTGGCACCTCGACGGCGAGCCGCTCCAGCGGCGGAACCAGCAACATCTTCGGCTTGGGCGGCCGCGGGCCTGGTGGCGGCGGCGGCGCCCCGGCTGGCGGCGCAGGCCAGCGGCCAGCGGGCGGCGGCGCACCAGGTGGTGGTGGCGCCCCGGGCGGTGGCGGCGCACCAGGTGGTGGCGCTCCGGGTGGCGGCGCACCAGGTGGCGGTGCCCCGGGCGGCGGCGGCGCACCCGCGGGCGGCGCCGGCGGCGCGGCCGCGGGAGGACGCAACTGATGGCGAGCCTCAGCGTCGCGGCGACACCAAGTACGCGACTGATGGCTACGTTTAGCGCCGGCGCCGGGGGAGGACGCAACTGATGGCGAGCCTCAGCTTCGGGGCGGCACCAGGTACGCGACTGATGGCGACGTTTAGCGTCGGCGCCGGGGGAGGACGGAACTGATGGCCACTCTTATCGTCGACGACACCACCACCAACGTCGTTAGTCCGCCGCCACCGGATGGGGCGGCGGTTCGCGAGCGGCCGGCTGAGACTCAGCCAAAATCAGATCCGTTTGCGCTCCTCGCCGAAGTCCCCGCCCGCGGGGGCGCGGGGCTGCGCGTGTTCCAGACTGTCCCCTCGGCCCTCGGCGCGCTGCGCGCCAACAAAGGGCGCAGCATCCTGACCACGCTCGGCATCATCATCGGCGTCGCGGCGGTCATCGCCATCGTGGCCCTGGGCGAAGGCGCCAGCGCGTCGGTCAGCAACCAACTGGCCGGCCTCGGCGTCAATCTGCTGACCATCACACCGGGCAGCGTCCGCACCGGCGGCGCGGCCGGCGGCGCCGGCGGTGCCATCACGCTCAAGTCGGCCGACGCCGACGCGATCTCCCAGAAGATTTCCGGACTGAACGGTGTCAGCCCCGTGGTGTCCGGCAACGCACAGATCATCGCCGGCAACCAGAACTGGTCGACCCGCGTGCAGGCGGTCGATCCCGATTACCTGACGATCAACGACTGGACGATTGCCGAGGGCAGCGCGTTCACCGACCAGGACAACACCAACGCCAGCAGCGTGGCCGTCCTCGGGCAGACCGTCGTCACCAACCTCTTCCCCGACGGCCAGTCACCGGTTGGCAAGCTGGTGCGCATCCGCAACGTGCCGTTCACGGTCGTGGGCGTCCTGCAGAGCAAGGGTTCGAACGGCTTCCAGGACCAGGACGACACGATCATGATCCCGTTCCGCACCGGCCAGGTGCGGCTCTTCGGCACCCAGAACATCAGCCAGATCATCGTCCAGGTGGCTGACAGCAGTCAGATGGACACGGCCAATACCCAGATCGAAGAACTCCTGCGCCAGCGCCACAGCCTGCAGAGCTACCAGGCCGACGACTTCACCATCCGCAACAATGCCGACATCATTTCGCGTGTCTCGAGCGTGTCGGACACGATGACCATGCTGCTGGGTGGCGTCGCGGCGGTGTCGCTGGTCGTCGGCGGCATCGGCATCATGAACATCATGCTGGTGTCGGTCACCGAGCGAACGCGCGAGATCGGCATTCGTCTGGCCATCGGCGCGCAGCCGCGCGACGTGCTGCTGCAATTCCTCGTGGAGGCCGTCGTCCTCTCGGTGATGGGTGGCATCATCGGTATCCTGATCGGCTCCGCCGTGGCCCTGGTTCTGCCGTTTGTCGCCGGCTGGACGACGGTGTTGCCCTGGAATGCGATCATCGTGTCCTTTGGCGTCTCGGCGGCCATCGGCATGTTCTTCGGGATTTATCCGGCTCGCAAAGCCTCGCAGCTTGATCCCATCGTCGCCCTGCGCTACGAATAGTTGTCTGTCGCCGACCGTCTAGGCCGCCGGGTGGTGGGCCATCTGGGCCAGCACGCCCACCACCAGCAGCACGACCAGGATGACGGCCATGATCGTCAGCGTGGAGCGCCACGGCGGCAGATCGCCGATCGGCTTGGGCGGCGGCTCGTCAGACGCGTAGCTGGCGGGGGTCGGCACCTGGTCTGGATCGCACAGGGCCGTGGTCAGCTCCGCCATCGACTGGTAGCGCTCGGCCGGCCGGCGGCGCAAGGCGCGGTACAGGATGGCCTCGACCGACAGCGGCACGTCCGGCCGGATCTGTCTGATCAGGGGCGGGTCGGTGTCCACTTTGCGCTGCATCGCGGCCAGCCGGTCGGCGTGCGCCGGGTACGGGACCTCACCCGCGAGCAACTCGAACAGGACGCAGCCGAGCGCATACACGTCGGTGCGCGCGTCGCCGCGCTCGCCGCGAACCTGCTCCGGCGCCATGTAGTCCGGCGTGCCGACCGCGTTGGATAGATGGGAGAAGGTCAGCCGGCGCGAGCTGAGCCGCAGGGCGATGCCGAAGTCGGTCAGCGTGACGTGGCCGGACGTGTCGATCAGGATATTTTCGGGCTTCAGATCGCGGTGGACGATCCCCTGGCCGTGCACGTACTCCAGCGTCCTGGCCAACTGGATGGTAGTGTCCAGAGCTTCGTCGAGCGGTAGCTGGCGGCCGCGTTTGCCCAGATAGCTGCGCAGGGATTGCCCTTCGATGTACTCGAAGGCCATGTAGTGCGCGTCGGGACCGGACACCAGACGCTGTAGTCCGGGGTGGTCCAGGCCACGCGCAATCTCGAGCTCGCGCTGATAGCGATTGAACGCGGCGAGATCACCCGCAAGCATGACCTGTGGAATCTTGACCACGACGTCGGCGTTGGTCTGGCAGTCGGTGGCGCGGTAGACGTCGGCCATGCCGCCGCTGGCCAGGATGGAGCGGACCTCGTAGCGATTGTCAATGCGCGCACCGACCGCATACGGCATCAGGCGGCGGTGTGCGGTGGCTCGAGCCGACCGGTCAGCGCGCGGGCGGCAATGGACGCTCGCTCAACTGAGCCAACCGGGTCTTCCAGAAAGGCGTTCAAGACTGCACCCGCGACGAGCACTACGCCGACGATATAGAGCCAGAACATGAACAGCAAGATGGTCCCAAACGCCGCGTAGACGCTGAAGCCGCCGCCGAACAGCGCGACGTAAATCGGAAAGATGCGGACCACGAGCACCAGGGCGACCGATGTCAGCATGGCACCGGGCAGGGCGTGCACAAAGTTGTGATGCCGGTTGGGAAGCAACCAGTACATCAGGATCATCATGACGACGAGTGCGCTCACCGAGATGAAGGTGCCCAGGCCGGCGTCGATGACCGGGCCCAGTTGGGGGATGTAGGTCGTCACGGTCTCGCCCAGAGCACCGCCCAGGATCGCCGCGCCGCTGGTGATCAACAGGGAGGCCGTCACGCCGAAGAGGGCGGCGAAGCTCACCACGCGCTGGGTGATGATGTTGCGCTCTGGGACGTGATAGGCGAGGTCGAAGACTGATTCGAGGGTGACGAAGAAGTTGGAACCGTTGAAGAGCAGCAAGCCGAGGCTGATGAGCCCGACGCCGCGAGCGGACTGCTGAAGAGCCGCAAGGCTGTCGCGGACCACGGTGTCGATTGTCCCGGGCAGGACGTTGAGCAGTCGGTTCTCGACGGCGCGGGCTTCGGGCGAGTCGCCGAGGAGCAGGCCGACGAGGGACAGGATGCCCAGCAGCAGGGGCAGGAAGGTGTTCAACATGCCCCAGGCGAGCAGCGAGGCGAGCGTGAGGCCGCGGTCGTCCATGAACTTCTGGAGCAGACGAGCCGGCGGCGACGCCAGGAGTGACTTCAGCCGATCTTGCAAGCGCACACATGCAAGCACGCTGGCGCGGGCGGCGGCTGACGATTGCCGGCGTCCCTGCCGCGGACATCCGCGAGCCATCCACACGAGTGGTGGACAGCTTTCGCGCGGGGCGGAGCTGCCGAGAGCGACGCCCCGCTCAGCGTGTCAGTTGACGATCCACGGGCCGCGCCAGCCGCCGTGGCCGCGCACCAGCTCGTCGGCGGCTTTGGGACCCCAGCTGCCGGGCGCGTACGGATGGACTGGTGGCGGGGCGTCCAGTAGCGGCTGCATGATGCGCCATTCCTCCTCGACGCCATCCTGCCGCGTAAATCGCACCCGGCGCCCCTCCATGGCGGCATGCAGCAGGACTTCGTACGGCGTGGCGCCCTCGCCGCCCTGCTGGGCAAATTCCATGTCCAGGGTAACGGGCTCAGGCGTGGTGCTTTCGGCGCGCCGCGCGTTCAACGTCATGCGCACGCCAGTCGACGGGTCGAGCTTGATGACAAACTGGTCCGGGATGGACGTCGACCTGGCGAGACCGAACCCGAGTCGTGGCGGGTGTTTGAAGACCAGTCGAACCTCGGTCTGAGTGACGGGCAGGCGTTTGCCAGCTCGGATAAAGAATGGCACACCGGACCAGCGCCAGTTCTCGATGTCCAGGCGCAGGGCGACGTAGGTTTCGGTAGTCGAGTTGGGCGCGACGCCGTCGATCTGCTGATAGCCGGTGTACTGGCCGCGAACGTAGTGGGCCGGGCTGGCGGCTTGAATCGATCGCCACACGGCGAGCTGGTAATCCTGGAGGGTGTCCGGGTCGCCCCCGGCTGGGGCTTCCATCCCCGCGGCGGCGACGACCTGGAGCAGATGGTTGACCGCGACGTCGCGCAGCGCCCCGACCGGATCATAGAAGTGGCCGCGGTCTTCGACGCCGAAGTCCTCCGCCATCGTGATCTGGACGTTGTCGATGTAATTGCGATTCCAGAGAGGCTCGAGCATCGTGTTGGCGAAGCGCAGGTACAGGATCTCTTCGAGCCCCATTTTGCCCAGATAGTGGTCGATTCTGAAGATCTGGGACTCGTCGAGGTACTCGTGGAGCTGGTCGGCGAGCGCGCGGGCCGAGGTCCGATCGTGGCCGAACGGTTTTTCCACCACGACGTGCGCCGATTGCGTCAGACCGGCCTGGTGCAAGTTCTTGACGACCGTCGCGAACAGTGATGGTGGGATCTCCAGGTAAAACAGTGGTGCATGCGCACTGTTCATCGCCTGCGCCACGCGCTGGTACGTCGCGGCGTCGGTAAAGTCACCCGACACATACGAGAGTCGCGCAGCGAAGCGATCGAAGACCTTGGGGTCGACCTGCTCGCCCGTGGCAGCGATGCATTTGCGTGCGTGCTCACGCAGCTGGTCGATGGTCCAGTCGTTAACAGCGACCCCGAGAATCGGACAGGTCAGCAGGCCGCGCTTTTCCAGGCGATACAGTGAGTGGAACGTCATCACTCTGGCCAGGTCGCCCGTGATGCCGAAGATGACCAGGATGTCGGCTGTCGCCGTCGAGCCCGAGGAGGCTGGTTGTGCGGCCGCTTGTGGCGGCGTAGCCAGGTTAGACGTCACCATAATGTTGTGGAACCCCCGATAGGGACGAAGAAGTAGTCGTCGTTGCGCGTGGTACATTCAGCCTACCCGCACCCGACGGGCCGAGGCATCGGGGCGAGTACCAAGCAACTCGTTGGCGCGGCGTGCCGATATCCGGGGAAACACCTATGAGTGCCGAGCGTGAGCGTGTTGAAAGCTTTGGCAAACTCGAAAATGGCCTGCGCGAGGCCAGCGACTGGTACCTGTGGGGACCGTATGTCAGCGAGCGGCAGTGGGGCACGGTCCGCGAGGACTATAGCGCCAACGGCGATGCCTGGAACTACGTGCCGCACGACCATGCCCGCTCGCGCGCATACCGGTGGGGCGAAGACGGGTTGGCGGGATTCTGCGACATCGAACAACGCCTGTGCCTCGGTCTGGCGCTGTGGAATGGTCACGATCCGATCCTCAAGGAGCGCATCTTCGGCTTGACCGGGGCCGAAGCGAACCACGGCGAAGACGCCAAGGAATACTGGTGGTACCTCGACGCGGTCCCCAGCCACGTCTGGAACCGGTGGCGCTATCACTACCCGCGCCAGGCGTACCCGTATCAGCAGCTGATCGACGAGAACAGGCGGCGGGGGAAATTCGATCCGGAGTACGAGCTGCTGGATACGGGCGTTTTCGACGACGACCGCTACTGGATTGTCGACGTGGTGTATGCCAAGGCCGCGCCGCTGGACCTGCTGATGTGCGTGCGGGTCACCAATCCTGGGCCGGACGCCGCTTCGCTGCATGTTTTGCCGACGGCATGGTTCCGGAATACGTGGTCGTGGGATGCCAGGGCGGAGAAACCCAATTTGTCGCGTGCTGAGGGGGACAGTGTCCGCATCGGCCACCCGTATCTCGGCGAACTGGAGCTCGTGGGTGGACCCGCGCCGGATGGGGCGCAGCCGAGTCTGCTGTTTTGTGAGAACGAGACGAATGTGCAGCGGCTGTTCGGCGCCGCGGGGACGACGGCGTATCCCAAGGATGGGATCAACGACCACGTCGTTGGCAATGCGGCGACGGTCAACCCCGAGCAACGCGGGACGAAATGCGCGTTCTGGTACCAGGTTCACGTGGGTGCAGGCGAGACCGTCGAGCTGCGCCTGCGGCTGCGGCCAACCGCATCCGCGGCGACGACGACTGCCCTGTTGGGATCCGATTTTGAGCGTGTCATCACTCAGCGGCAGCGCGAGGCCGACGAGTTTTACGCAGAGGTCACACCTGCGGGGGCGTCGGAGGACGAAGCTCGCGTGATGCGCCAGGCCTTCGCCGGCCTGCTCTGGAGCAAGCAGTTCTACTATTACGACGTCGCGCACTGGCTCGACGGCGATCCGTCCCAGCCGGCGCCACCGCCCAGCCGGCTGGCTGGCCGCAACTCGCGATGGCGCAACTTCGATGCCCTCGACATCATGTCGATGCCCGACAAGTGGGAGTACCCCTGGTTTGCCGCCTGGGACCTGGCATTCCACTGCGTGGCGCTGGCGCACGTCGACCCGGCGTTCGCCAAGTACCAGCTCGTGCTGGTGTGTCGCGAGTGGTTTCAGTCGCCGAGCGGCGCCCTGCCCGCGTACGAGTGGGATTTCGGCGACGTCAATCCGCCCGTCCAGGCCTGGGCGGCACTCGAAGTCTTCGGCATTGACGGCGGGACCGACCTGGACTTTTTGAGCCGCATCTTCGACAAGCTGCTGGTCAACTTCACATGGTGGATCAATCGCGAAGACGAGTTCGGTGCGAACCTGTTCGAGGGCGGTTTTCTCGGCCTGGACAATATCGGCCCGCTCGATCGCTCGCATTTGCCGGTGGGCGGCACGCTCCAGCAGTCGGACGCCACCGGCTGGATGGCGTATTACGCGCTGGTGATGGGCATCATGGCGGCGGAGCTCACGCGCTCTGGAAAACGGCCGGACGTCGATCTGTTGCTCAAGTTTCTCGAACACTTCGCCGCCATCAACGAGGCCATGGAGACGCAGGATCTGTGGGACGAAGAGGACGGGCTGTCCTATGACCGACTGGTGACACCGAACGGCGAGATCGTCCCCCTCAAGGTGCGCTCCATGGTCGGCATCATTCCAGCGCTCGCGGCGGTGGTCGTCGACGAACAGATGCTGCGTCAGTCGCGGCTCATGGACAAACAGTTTGCCGAGTTCCTGGATCGTCTCGGACTGAGCGACACCGACAGTCTGGTCGCGCACGGAGTGATGCGGGGTGATCCGCCCAACCGTCAGCTCCTGCTCGGCGTGGTGCCTCTCGAGCGACTGAAGCGGATGCTCAGCAGGGTGTTCGACGAGTCCGAGTTCCTCTCGCGCTACGGTGTGCGGGCTATTTCGGCGTATCACCGCGAGCACCCGTATGTCCTGGACGTCGAGGGCCTGCGGGCCTCGGTCGACTACGAACCGGCGGAGTCGACCACGAGCATGTTTGGTGGCAACTCCAACTGGCGTGGGCCGATCTGGTTCCCGCTGAATTATCTGCTGGTGAACGTCATCTCGCGCTACCACCGCTTCCTTGGCGACGACTTCACGCTCGAATATCCCACCGGTTCCGGGCGCCAGCAGACGCTCGACAAGATTGCCGACGACCTGCGTGACCGGCTGATCTCGATATTCCTGGTTGGTGACGACGGGCGGCGGCCGTGCTTCGGACCGTATCAGCGCATGCAGCAGGATCCCAACTGGAAGAACAACATTCTCTTCAACGAATATTTTCACGGTGACACGGGCGCCGGCCTGGGCGCCTCACATCAGACAGGGTGGACGGGCCTCATCGCGGACATTATCCGTCGGCGACATGGCGCGGTTGAACCGCTGGCGTACGTTCTGCAGGCCGCGACACCACCACAAACGACAGGCCCGCCATGACCAGCGCCACGACGGCCACCAGTCCGTAGATCTGGCGGAGGTCCAGGCCGGTGAAGCGCTCGAGGGGGCCCACGCCGAACGCGGCGATACCGTAGCCCATCTGATAAAACGCGATCAGGAAGCCGGCGACGGAAGCCGTGATGGCGACCAGCTCCTCCTGGCCGAAGCCAATCGTCAGGGGCAGCAGTGCCGAGCAGCCGAGACCAGCCAGTCCAAACACCAGGATGCCGAGGCCGATGGATCCGGTTGGCAGGACGGCAATGCCTGCCAGGGCGATCGCCGCGACGAACGGCAACACATGGAATGTGCGCTGCTCCGGAAATGCGTGTTCGACGGCGGCGAACAGCACCCGACCGACCGTCACCATGCCCCAGAAGGCCGTCAGTGCTAGCGAGGCGTATGTGGTGGTCGCACCCAGGTCGTTCGCCATGTACAACGTGGCCCAGTTGCCATTCATGGTCTCCACGATGCCGTACAGGCCGGCGAACGCCGCAAATACCCAGAAACGGCCAGGAATCCGAGCCTGAGCCTGGCCCGCGGCAGGCGCGGCCTCGGCGGCGGCGACCCGCAAGGGCAGGCGCACGGAAAACAGCAACAGGCCCACCAGGAGCACCGCGACCAGCAGCGGCAACAGCGACCACGCTCCGAGCCCGACGAAGATGGCCACGAAGACGGGGGCAAGCACGGTGCCCAGGCCGAGGAGCGCGTTGAGGCTCAGCACCGCTCGCTCGACTGCCGTGGGAAAGAAGGCAGCCACGAGTGTATTGAGCGACGGGACAGTCAGTCCGAAACCGATGCCCAGACAGGTGGTGGCCAGCAGGAGCATGCCGTACGCCAGCGACTGGTTCGCCATCGCGGTCTGGCTCAGCAGCAGGAGCAGCATGGCGGCGAGATTGGCAACCAGGCCAATCAGAAAGACGCGCTTGATGCCCCAGCTGCGAGTGAGGCGGGCGCCGAGGAGCGAGCCGGCGATCGCGGTGACGGCCTGGGGCAGGAACATCGCCCCATAGGCCGTGCTGGACAGGCCGTAATAGCTCGGGCTGGTGAAAATGGTGCTCGCCGCCGGAAAGGTAACGAGCGCCACGCCCTGGACCATGCCGGCGGCATACACCGCGCCAATCTGAGATCGGTCAGCCATCGCCGTGGCCATTGCTCCCTACGCTCCTACTGGAGGCGTTGCTCGAGGTGTTCGCCGACGCGGAGGGCGTTCGCCATGGCGGTCAGCGCCGGATTCACCGCACCGATGCTCGGGAAGAAGCTCGTGTCGACCACGTACAGGTTGTCGACCTCGTGCGCCTTGCAGTTGGAGTCGAGCACGGAGGTCTGTGGATCGGCGCCAAAGCGGCAGGTACCCGCCTGGTGGGCGCAACCGCCGATCTCGATGTCATTCTTCATGTACATGTTGCGCTCGACCAGGTGCTCGTGCATATGCAGGCTGTTGAGCATCGACTTCAGCTTGTCGTACAGCTGGGCCTTGGGGACAGCATTGGTTGGCGTATAGCTCAGCTTGATGTTGCCGTCCTGAGCGACGGTGACGCGGTTGTCACTCTTGGGCAGGTCTTCGGTTGACAGCCAGAAGTCGACGGCATGTTTGGCGATGTCGTCCAGTGAGAACATCGGCGCCAGACGCGTCTGCATGGGCTTTTCGCCCTTGTACATCTCGCCGACCGACTTCCCGACCATCTGGATGTTGCCCATCGGATAGTCGAAGCCCGGCATGCCGAAATAGAAGTCGTTGAGCCCGAGCGTCTTCTGGAACTTCGTCGGGTTTGGCTCTTTGGAGACGGCCAGCACCGCCACGCTGGCGTGGAACATGTAGTTGCGGCCCACCTGGTCCGAGCCATTGGCGAGACCGTTTGGATGCTGGTCGCTGGCTGACTGGAGCAGCAGTTTGGCGGAGTTGGCGGCGCCACACGAGATGACGACGATGTCGCCGCTATAGGTTGCCTGCTCGCCGTCGTGCTCGACCACGACCTCGGTGACACTCCGGCCCGAGGCATCCGTGTTCAATTTGACGGCCTGGGCGTTGGTCAGCAGGGTGACATTCGGATGCTGCAGGGCGGGGCGGATGCCCTGGACCTCGGCGTCCGATTTGGCCTGGACCAGGCACGCGAATCCGTCGCAGGTGCTGCAACGGATGCAGGTGCTGAACTGGGGCGCGGCTTCGTTGAGCATGATGCCGTTGGGCGAGTGGAAGGGGTGGTAGCCATTGCGCGCCAGGTCATCGTGGAGCTGTTGAATGCGCGGCTCATGGCTCAGCGCAGGGAACGGGTAGGGCGCACTGGCGGGCGGCTCGGTGGGATCCTCGCCGCGTACGCCGTGGACCTGGTACATCTCCTCAGCGCGCATGTAGTACGGCTCCATCTCGTCGTAGGTGATGGGCCAGGCTGGGGACAGGCCGTCGTGGTGTTCGAGCTCGCCGAAATCTTCTTTGCGGAGCCGGTACAGCGCCGCGCCGTACAGCTTGGTCGCCCCGCCCACCCAGTAGTGCACGCCGGGGTGGAAGGCCTTGTCGTTCTTGTCATACCAGGTCTCGGTTGGGACGTAGCGGTTCTTGACGAAGACTTCTTCGGCGTCCCAGTTCTCGAGCTCGCGCGGCAGCCATCCGCCGCGTTCGAGGATGAGGACTTTTTTACCGGTGGGCGCAAGGTGCCGCGCGAGCGTGCCCCCGCCGGCGCCGCTACCGATAATGATGACGTCGTACTGGCCATTCGTGGACATGGGGACCTCCTTCACGAGGGCGCGGATGGATCGGACAGGTCGCTAGACTGTGGTTGGCACTGTGCCACCCAGCGCAGGTACGCGCGTCAGGAGAAGCACTAATCTTTCCCGCGCGAAGACCCGCGGGGTGGTTCCTGGGAGGATCTCCGGACGTCGGGTAGGATGGTGTTTGTCCGGATGATCGCGTTGGGATGGCGGTGCGACACTCACGGACAGCGACGTCCATGCGACCAATGCTGACACCGGTCTTGACGGTCATCGCGTGCTGCGTGATCGTGCTGGCCACGATCTCGTTCGGCGTGCAGCAGACGTTGTTGAATACGGACCGCTGGGTGGCCGTGGTGGGTCCGCTCGCCTCGGATCCGGGCGTCCAGTCCAGTGTTGCTCAGGCGACGGCGGCCACCGCCCTCAACGCGCTCGACCTCGAAGGGCGCACGCAGGCATTGCCGGGACCGCTCCGCAACCTCGCCGCACCAGCTGAATCATCGCTGTCGACATTTGTCACCAACCAGACCACCCAATTTGTCGAATCGCCGCAGTTCGACCAGGTGTGGGTGGGCGCCAATCGAGCCATTCACCAGGGCCTGGTCGACTTTCTGCGAAGTGGGGATCTGCCGACCGACGGGGCCGTCAAAGTGAACGACGGCCAGGTCGAAGTCAATTTGCTGATGCTGACCCCGGCGCTGGCGCAACGCCTGCAACAGGGTCTGCCAGGTGTCATCACGTCCCAACTGCCGGGCGACTTCGGGTATGTGAGCATCGGGCAGGTGAGCACGCTCGCCACCATGCAGCGCGCGGTGCGAGTGCTGGACAGCCTCACGCTGCTGCTCCTGGTGGCGTCGCCTGTGCTGGTGGTCGTTACCCTTGCCATTTCGCCCTGGCGGCGGAGCACGACGATGTGGCTCGGTCTTGGCGTCGCAATCGGGATGTTGGTCGCAGGGCTCGTCCTGTTTGTCGGGGAGAGCGCTGTCGTCGCGTCGCTGGCTGGGCAGCCGATCAGCGTGGCGGTGCACGCCGCGCTGACGGCCATGCTGGTGAGCATTGGTGTCGGCATGCTGGTGGTGTTCGTGGTGGCGGTGGTAATCGCGCTCCTCGCCGGCCTAACCGCTGGACGGCAGAAGGCGTTCGCCGGCTAAATTAGCCACCTTGCCGCAGGCTCCAGGTCGCAATCTGGACCCGGCTGCAGAGAC
>JAFAWJ010000254.1 GCA_019242065.1 Chloroflexota bacterium | reverse complement strand
CATGTCGAAGTGGCCATGGCCCGAAAGGTTGAACAGAATCACGCGCCGCTCGCCGGCTTCGCGCGCGCGCAGCGCCTCGTCAATCGTGGCGCGAATCGCGTGCGACGACTCGGGCGCGGGGACGATGCCCTCGCTGCGCGCGAACTGAATGGCGGCCTCAAAGACGCTTGTCTGCCCGTAGGCCGTCGCCTCGACAATCCCCTCGTCGACCAACTGCGACAGCAGCGGCGACGCGCCGTGGTAGCGCAGTCCGCCGGCGTGAATGGCGGGCGGCACGAAGCCGTGCCCGAGCGTATGCATCTTGAGCAGGGGCGTCAGGCCGACGGTGTCGCCGAAGTCGTAGGCATAGCTGCCGCGCGTCAGCGTCGGGCACGCCTCAGGCTCGACGGCCAGGATGCGCGTCTTCCGACCCTGGCGCAGCTTCTCGCCGACGAACGGGAACGCCAGCCCGGCGAAGTTCGAGCCGCCGCCGACGCAGCCGATCACGATGTCGGGGTACTCCCCTGCCAGGTCCATCTGCTTGAGGGCTTCCTGACCGATCACAGTCTGATGCAGCAGGACGTGGTTGAGCACCGAGCCGAGCGAGTAGTGCGCGTCGTCGTGCGTCGCGGCGTCCTCGACGGCTTCGGAGATGGCGATACCCAGGCTGCCGGGTGAATCCGGACGGTCGCCGAGCACTTTCTGGCCCGACTGCGTGCGATCGGAGGGTGAGGCGAAGACTTCGGCACCGTACGTCTGAATCATCGAGCGGCGATACGGCTTCTGCTCGTAGCTGGCCCGCACCATGTACACCGTGCATTCGAGGCCAAACAGGCTGCACGCGAAGGCCAGGGCGCTACCCCACTGGCCCGCGCCCGTCTCGGTCGTCAGGCGGCGGATGCCTTCGGCCTTGTTGTAGTAAGCCTGGGCCACGGCCGTGTTCGGCTTGTGGCTGCCGGCGGGGCTAACGCCCTCGTACTTGTAGTAAATGTGGGCGGGGGTATCGAGGACCTTTTCTAGGCGGCGCGCGCGGAAGAGCGGGGTGGGCCGCCACAGGCGGTAGACGTCGCGGACCTCGTCGGGGATTTCGACGGTCCTGTCGTGGGAGACCTCCTGGCCGATGAGGGCCATGGGAAACAGGTGGGCCAGGTCGGTGGGGCCGATCGGCTGCCCGGTGCCCGGATGCAGCACTGGCGCGGGTGGCGTGGGCAGATCGGAGACGACGTTGTACCAGTGCGTCGGGATCGCATCCTCGTCGAGGAGGATCTTGGTGGGGGCATCCGAAGCGGGCATGCCCGCTATGTTAGGCGGCGCTAATCGCCTGGCGCCTCCGTCGGGGGAGCATGCGCGCCGCGTCGTCGGATAGGTGCAAAACCTGGGCGTAAGCGCTCGAGGGATGGGCTTTGAGCAACTTCTCGATGCGTCTGGGAAAGGCTGAATCCAGCAGCACCACGTCGGGTGCCACGCTGGTGGCCACGCGCAGGCACCCCTCGGGCGAGTGGGTAACGTACACCACGTTCCCCGCGTCTCGCAGCTCGACCGCGACGCGATCGGCGAGCGCCGTCGTGGCGCTGCCAATGACGATCAAGGGAACCTGGCGTGAAGCCACGCCACCTCAGGCCGCCTGGGCCGTCTCGAGCACTGGCGCCAGATTCTTCCGCGCTCGCGGGGCCATGATCGTCAAGCGACGGCAGGTCATGCACAGCAAGACGGCTGCTCGATCGGCGTACGTGCGGGGGGTAAACCAACTGACGTTGTGGGACGCGCAATGTTCACACTTCAACATGGCTGCTTCTCTTCAAACTCTCAATCGGGAGATACGCCGCCGCGAGCCTTTCGGATGCGTTCGACGAGCCATCCCTGATGCTTTTCGCGTTCGGTCTCAAAGCAGAAGACGTGCCAGATGCTCCCGATGTTGCGCGCCAATGGTTACCGGATGATGACGAAGCCCCGGAACGCTACAATTCGGGACTAGAAGGCCTTTGCCGTCAGTGCCGGCTTCAAAGACTGCTAGATATTCGCACCTGATGGCGTCTGTTGAGAAAGAATGACTGAGCGCTCACGCAGGGTTGTCCTGCTTATCGACTACGACAATTTGCAAATCTGCGCCGCCCGCGACACGCCCGGGCGCGACCTGCAGCTACCACCCGTGGTGCAGCTGGCGCAGCGTTACGGCACGGTCATCCTGGCGCGTGCCTATGCCGAGTGGAACCTGTCCACGGAACGGCTGGCGGTTTACAAAGCCGGCATCGAGCCGGCCTTCGCTCCCGTGCTCCGCACCGAGAGCGATCGTTCGGGCAAGAGCCTGGCGGACACGGTCATGGTGGCCGAAGGCATGGACATGCTGTGGACGCTGTCGACCGAGGTCGTGGTCCTGGCCACCAGCGACAAGGACCTGATCCCGCTGGTTCGCGTGGCCAAGCAGCGGGGTGCCTTTGTGGTCGTGCTGGGCTCGGACTTCACGGCGATCCCACTGCGCGAGATGGCCGACGAGCACGTCACGTATCGCCAGTTGATCACTGACGCCGGTGTGCGGTACGCCACCGAGGCCGGCCCTGGTCGCCAGCCTGCCGCGCTGCCTGAACCATCGCGGCGCCGCCGCGAGCGCAATGGGCGCGAGCGCGGCTCGACGCCACTGCCCTCGCCGACACAGCAGCCGGGGTCTGCCCCGACGCCGCAACCCGCGGCCGCGCCACGACCTGACGCGGCGGCGGTGACGGCGCCTTCGGCGACGCCCTCGTCAACGACTTCGTCTTCAGGCGCGCCGTCGACGACGGCGGAGCCCGTGGCGCCGATCACCTCGACGGTGCCGGGCGAAGCCGACGCGCAGACCAGCGGCCGGCGGCGCCGGCGACGGGGTAGCCGGCGACGGGCGGATCGGCTCGGCTTGAGCGTGGACAGCGCGCTGCTCGACGCGGCCGACGCCGAGGAGGGCGACGAGTCTGAAGAGGTCGACGACACGGAGGACCTGACGGCCGCGCCCGAGGGCGAGCTCTTGCCGAGCCCACTCGAGGACGAGCCGCTCGCGGTCGAAGAGGAGGCCGAGCCGACCGCGGACCTGACCAACGAGATCACGGCTGTGGTGGACGGCGAGACGGCGGAGGCCGTCGACGCCGTCGCTCAGGCGGTCGAGATCGAGGGCGCGCCGGTCGACGTGGCGCCGGTAGCGCCAGCCGAAGAGGCACCCGCACCGGCTCGCCGGCCGCGCCGAACACGTCGGTCGGTGACCGAGACTCCCGCAGTCGAACCCACTGCCACCGTCAACGTCGCCGCCGAGCCCGATCAAGCCGGCGCGACACCCGCGGCCATTCCGCAGTCCGCGGACATCACGCCTGCACCGCCGCCCGACGCGGCGTCAGTCAACGGCGCGCCCGAAGCCGAGGCACCCGCGGCCGAGCCGGCGCGCAGACCGCGACGGGTGGCCAGCGCTTCACGCGGTCGCTCGCGCCGCCCCTGACAATCGGCCCCGAACGTACAGCAGCGCCACGGCGATGAGCGCCATCGCCGTGACCGCGCTCGAGCTCGTTCCAGTTCTGGATGTGCGATCGCACAGTTGCTCGCCGAGGAACGAGTACCCGGGAAAGAACGCGCCAGCGCGGTGGGATTTCATCTCGCGTATTGAAATGGTCCGCTGTCAGAGCGGGACGGTTACTGGGGCGTTGGCGGGTCCAGGCGCACCGGCGCACGCAGCGTGGCGCCGACGCCAGTGTCGCGACCGTCGAGCTTCCAGGGTGGCACCT
>JAFAWJ010001186.1 GCA_019242065.1 Chloroflexota bacterium | reverse complement strand
GGCCCATGCGCCTGCAAGGCTTCGGAGATGCAGCCGGCGTGGTCAGTATCCAGTCCATGCAGCGCAAGCATGGGATCGATGTAGTCGGGCTCGTCCGCAAACTGGAGTCGATTGTCGTACTCGTATCGTCCATTAATGTTGTGCCCGGCCACCAGCACGGCGACCGCCTCCGGGTCCAGCGCCTTTTCAAACAAACCCGCGTCACGGTAGGCCTCCGTCGCGAGCAGCAGCGAAAGCCGTGTCGACCAGGGCGCTCTGGACACGAGCTTGCGTAATCGGCGATACGCTTCTGGTGGGACGTGCTTCGCCAGCGCCGCCAGCTTGCCCGCGACGTCGTAGTCAGACAGGTCCCCGCCAATCTTGGAGTAAATGCGCTCGGTGTCAAAGCCCTTCCAACAGGTAATCGCCGATCTTCCGGCGAGCAAGCACTCGAGGAAGCTGTCCAGCGTGTCGCCCAGCGGGGTATTGACAGCCATGCCCGTGACGGCTATTCGCGCGGGCCTGTCAGTCGACAAGGTACGCCTCGAGGGTCGCGACCGCGCACACCTCTTGACCGCGGAGTGTCTGGCTCATCAGGGTAGCCGCGAGGGCATCGTGCTCGAGTACCTGTGCGAGTAGCGTCAATTCGTCGCCAGGATGCACCTCGGATACGAACACGGCATCGTGCACCCTCAGCGCACGTGCGTGAATCGACGGCCCATCAGCCTGCACGTCTACTGAGCCGCGCCGGCAGAAGTACAGGCTACAGAGGCCCGCCTGGCCCATGGCCTCGATCAACAGAGCGCCAGGGTAAACCGGGTAGTCTGGAAAATGCCCGACGAACACAGGGTCTTCAGGGGCTATCCGTCGCTGGGCCCACACCGCGCGTTGCTGGAGGTCCACGGCGACAATCGCGTCGATGAACAGAAAGGGGTCCCGATGCGGCAGGATGCGTTCGATCGAGCCGCGGCCCAGGCGCGTACAGAGCGTGCCCGGCCCGGGCTCGACGAGTGCTCGTTTGCGACCAGACCGCTTCGCGTCAACCTGCATGGTTGAGCTCACACGCGACAGTCTTCACAGCGACGCCCGCCTCGCTGTCGGTCTTGAACTTCGCCACTGGATGCCAGCGCCGTTGCAGGAGGTTATACAGGACCGCCCGCGGACCGACCTCGACGAGCGCCGCGTCGGGCTGCGCCTGGACCACGTAGTCAATTGAGTCGCGCCAGCGCACGGGCTCGCACACGTGGCGCGACAACAACTCCACGTAGTCTGTAGCGACAGGTGACTCCACCGCCAAACCCAGCACGTTTGGCACATAGGGCAAGCGAGCGGATCGCCACGGTGCCATCTCGAGCACGGGGCGGAACATCGCTTGAACGGGCCGAAAGCGTCTCGAATGCATCGGGATACGGCTCTCGATCACGACAGCCTCGACATAGTAGTGCTCCTCCTCGAGGATCCGAAGCGCCGCGTCGAGGGCGGCCCGCTCGCCCGAGATCACGACCTGGCTCGGTGAGTTCAGGTTGGCAAGGTCCAGAGTGCCGTGCTGGCGTGCACGCTGGACCACGTCGAGGATGTCATCCAACTCGATGGGAAAGACCGAGGCCATGGCACCTTCAGGCCCACCGTCGTACGCATGGCCGCGAGCCTCGACCAGGCGCAACGCTTCGCGGAAGTCGAGCGCGCCGATATGAACCAGATGGTTGTATTCACCCAGGCTCAGTCCCAGCGACAGTTCCGCCCCGATCCCCGCAGCCTCGAGCACTGCCAGGTGCAGGTGATTGGTCAGGAAAACACCGATCTGTACGTCGCGGTTGGTCGCGAAGATATTCGCGTTGACCGAGCGGTAGTGGCAGACCAGGTCGCGCCCGAGTGTCTCCGATGCCAGGTCCACCAGGGGTTTCGAAACCGATGGCGCGGCGTTCAGGATCCGCTCGACCATAGCCGGATAGAGCGAGCTCTGCCCCGGAAACATGAAGACCGACTTCATGCCTCGCTGCGCGGGACACGCCCAGCGAGCGTGTCCTCCAGGACGTTCAGGGCCTCGTCCAGATCGGCCCGCGTGTGATCCGCGGTTATCGACGCGCGAAACCGGAGACGATCCTGCGGCACCGACGGGTAATCGACTGGCGCGAGAAACAGACCTCGGTCCAACATGGCGTGGCCCAGTTCGTACAACAAGTCGCGATTGTCGCCGACGATGATCGGAATAACCTGCGACACCGACTCACCCGTGTCGATCCCCAGGGCGTGCAATCCGCGGCGGAAGTACGCAGCGTTGGCCCACATTCGTTGACGCAAGGTTTCATCCCGCGTGGCAACGTCCAATCCAGCGATCAGGGCGGCGACAACCATCGGAGGCAACGCGCATGAGAATCCGTACGGGTGCGCAAAAGCGCGCAGATAGTCGAGCGTCGCGGATGGTCCGCTCACGAAGCCGCCGACCCCGGCGAACGCCTTCGAGAAGGTGCCGTACTTGAGCACAACGCGATCGTCCACGTCGAAGTGTTCTGTCGCCCCCTTGCCGTGCGGACCGCAGGTCAGGATCGAATGCGCCTCGTCGATCAGCACGCCGACACGGTGGTGCTCAGCGACCTCGAGCAGCACGGGGAGATCGGCCAGGTCGCCGTCCATCGAGTAGATCCCCTCGACCACGACCAGCTGGCGGCGCCCTCGGCCGCGTTCGAGTTGCGCGTCCAATGACGACGGGTCGTTGTGTTCGAACGTGCGAAGCTGAGCTTGTGACAACGTTGCTCCGTCGAGCAGGCTGATGTGGCATCGGCTGTCGACCACGGCTACGTCGCCGCGGCGCAGCAACCCAGCAAGCGAGCCGAGCGCCCCACCGAAGCCGGAATTGAAGAGCATCGTCGCTTCTCTATCCAGAAAGCCACTCAGGCCGTTCTCGAGTTGACGATGCTGGTCGGTCATGCCCGACAACATCGGCGAGCCACATGCGCCCGTGCCATACGTGTCCAGGGCACGATGTGCCGCGGCGACAGTCTCGGGATGCGTTGCGAGTCCGAGATAGTTGTACGAGCTCAGGTTGACGATCGAGCGTGGCTTGCCATCGACCTGAAGGGTAGTGCGGGCCACCGGGGCGCCCAGCAGGCTCTGCTCGTACAGTGCGGTGGCTCGGCCGAATTCGCGGCGCCATCGCGTGTAGTCCTCGGGGGGAACGACCGGGTCGTCACTGTCGCTGAGGTAGAAATCGGCGAGGCTGAACTGGCTGTCGCTGAACTGCATCCTGACCATGAAGCCCGGGCATATGTGCGGTGCCGGGGCGCCCAGCATAACCTCTCGATACGATCAGCGCTAGTAAGAAGCCGTTCGGGATTCAGGCTGTGACGCTCAGCAGTTCGCGACGGCGTCGCTCCGCCACCTCTTCGATCGCTACACGCCAGGCAGGCGACGAGGCCGCCAGGTTGAGGAACTGATCGCGCGCGAGACTGAGAACGACACTGGGCGTTCGTGCGCGCACCGTCGCGGTGCGTCGCACATCCGATAGCAGAGCAATTTCACCGAAGAAGTCTCCCTCTTCAAGAATCGCGACGTGGCGCGCCTGACCAGCGGCGTCGACGCGCGAAACCTCGACGGTGCCGCGTGCGAGGATGCAAAACTTGTCGCCAGGTTCGCCTTCCTCGAGTATCACTGCCCCTGTCGGATAGCGCTCCGTCACGAAATGCGTAGCCAGGATCGACAGCAAATCTTCAGCCAGCCCCTCGAGTAGCGGAATGGCTTTCAGGCGGGACGGCCTAACTTGGGCGTGCTGGCCATCGGCGCTGAGCACAAAACCGGATTGCTGTTCCCACAACTCGCGATAGACGCCGTCGCACGATACGAGCTGCGCGTGCGACCCGAGCTGCACCAGCCGCCCGGCCTGCATGACCAGAATGCGTTCGGCCTTGACGACGCTGGCAAGTCGGTGGGTTACCGAGATCACGGTCCGTGCACGGCTGAGTTGTTCCAATGTGGCGTTGAGCGCCGCTTCGGTAGCGGGATCGAGCGCGGCCGTTGGTTCGTCGAGCATCAGGATGCTTGGTTGCCGAACGAGCGCGCGGGCCAGGGCCACGCGCTGGCGTTGCCCACCTGACAGCCGCCCACCCCGTTCGCCAACTTTGGTCTCGTACCCGGCGGGAAGGCTGAGAATCGCTTCGTGGACCTGGGCGGCGGCGGCGGCCTCCGCCACGTCATCATTCGACGCTCCGGGTCGACCCATACGAATGTTCTCACGGA
>JAFAWJ010001022.1 GCA_019242065.1 Chloroflexota bacterium | reverse complement strand
TGAGTTCGGACATGAACTCACTCTAGGCAGTCCCGCGCGTAACGCCATCCCTCGGCCAGGTAGAGCCGGGGTCATCCGTTCTGGTAGGCGACTGGACTAGCGGCTGAGCACCGCGTCCTGGACCGCGACCGTATCGGCTGGCATCTGCACAGACCCGTTCGGGACCGGGCGCCCGATCGGCTGGTACACGAAGCCTTTGGCGACCATTTCGCGCGGGTCGTACAGGTTGCGGCCGTCCACCAACAGCGGGTAGGTCATCGACTGCCGAATGCGGTCCAGGTCCAGGCGACGGAACTCGCTCCACTGCGTCAGCAGGATCAGCGCGTCCGCACCTTCGGCCACGGCGTACGCGTCGTCGCACAGCGCGACACCGGGCAGGAACGCCCGCGCGGCCTCGTTCGCGGCCGGGTCGAAGGCCTTCACTCGCGCGCCTTCGGACTGCAGCAGGTGAATGATCTCCACCGCCGGCGCCTCGCGCATGTCGTCGGTGTTCGGCTTGAATGCCAGGCCGAGCACACCGATCGTCCGCTCCTCGACGCTGCCGAGGGCGCCGCGTACTTTCTGCAGCACCAGGCGGCGCATGTCACGATTGATTTCCATCACCGCGCGCAGCAGCTGCGGGTGGGCACCCGCCATGCTGGCCATGTGCGCCAGCGCCTTGACGTCCTTCGGAAAGCACGACCCACCGTAGCCGACGCCAGCATCCAGGAACTCGGGGCTGATGCGGCCGTCCAGGCCCATGCCGCGCGAGACCTCGCGCACGTCCGCGCCCAGCCGCTCGCAGATGCTGGCGATCTCGTTGATGAAGCTGATCTTGGTCGCCAGGAACGCGTTCGACGCGTACTTGATCATCTCGGCCGTGCGGATGTCGGTCGTGATGATCGGCGGCTCAGGCTGCAGGTCGCGATACAGGCTGGCCACGCGGTCGATCACGTCGGGTTCGGTACCGCCCAGGACGACGCGGTCCGGGTGGCGGAAGTCGTCGACGGCCGATCCTTCGCGCAGGAACTCGGGATTGCTGACCACACGGAAGCGCGCGCCCGAACCGTTGCTGGCCCGCTCGAGAGTCGGCAACATCCAGTCGCCGGTGCCAATCGGCATCGTGCTCTTGTTGACCACGATCAGCTCGCGTTCGGATGGCGTGAACACGCCGAGGCTCTGCGCGGCGGCTTTGACCTGGGTCATATCCGCCTCGCCTTCGATACCCGAAGGTGTGCCGACGCACACGAAGGCGAACTGCGCGTTGGTCAAGCCCTCGACGTAGTCGAGCGTGAAGCGCAGACGTCCAGCCTTGAGGTTCTGCACGACGATTTCTTCGAGGCCAGGCTCGTAGATCGGCAACTGCCCCCGTCCGAGCCGCTCCACTTTGCCAGGATCGATGTCGATGCCGACAACCTGGTTGCCTAGCTCTGCGAAGCAGCCGGCGGTGACCAGCCCAACGTAATTGGTTCCGATGACGGCGATATTGGCCATTGCCGTCGAAGTCTAACCCCAACCCACGCCACACCTAAGAGTGGTGGGTCGTTGAAATTCGGTTGAGACGGCGAGCGCGAGCCCGTCCGGGGGCCGCTCAGTACGCCTGAGACCCCTTGCGTACGGCTCAGGCCGGCCGCAGCGCGTCCTGGACGCGCTGCACGCCTTCGGTGAGCTGCTGCATGCCCAGGGCGTACGAGAAACGCACGAAACCTGGCGTGCCGAAGGCTTCGCCGGGCACGGTGACCACCAGCGCGTCGTCGAGGAGGTAGGCGCTGAGCTCGTTCGATGAGTTGACCACGCGGCCTTTGGGGCCAAGCGGGCGGCCCAAGAGCCCGCGCACATCAGGAAACACGTAGAACGCGCCGTCGGGTGGTGCCACCACCACGCCATCTATGGCCGACAAGCCGGCCACGATGGCGTCGCGCCGCTCGCGAAAGATGCCCACCATCTCGTCCACGCTGCGCTCGACGTCGACGTCGCCCTCCAGCGCGTACGTCGCCGCGCGCTGCGTCACCGACGAGGGATGGCTCGTCAGGTGGCTCTGCAGCGCCGAGGCCATCTCCATGATCGCCGGCGGCCCGACCAGCCAGCCCAGACGCCAGCCGGTCATCGCATACGCCTTCGAGACGCCGTCCACGATGAAACTGCGGTCCGCCAGGTGCGGCGCCGCACGCAGCCAGCGGCCGACGGGTGCGTAGCTGATGCGAGCGTAGATCTCGTCGACGATGGTGGCGATATCGCGCCCAGCAATCACCTCCGCCAGGGCGGCGAGCTCGGCGTCGCTGTACACGGCGCCGGTCGGATTGCATGGCGTGCACAGCACCAGCACCCGACTGCGCGGCGTCAACTGCTGCTCGAGGGCCTCGGGCGTCAGCTTCCAGCCGGGCGGATTCGTCTCAACGGGCACCACGGTTGCGTCCGCCATTTTGGCCTGCTCCGCGTAGCTGACCCAGTACGGCGCAGGCAACAGCACTTCGTCGCCGGGATCGCACAGCACCTGCAGGGCGATATACAGCGCCTCCTTGGCGCCGCTGGTGGCGATGACCTGGTTCCATTGGAACGGGACACCGCTGACCTCCGCCGTCCGATCCGCGACCAGCCGTCGCAAGGCAGGATCGCCACTGACGGTGGTGTAGTGCGTCGCATCCGCGGTCAGGGCGCGTGTGGCGGCGCTCTTGATCGGTTCGGGCGTAGGAAAGTCCGGTTCGCCGACGCCGAACGAAATCATGGGTTGTCCGGCGGCCTTGAGCGCCTTGGCCCGAGCGTCCAGCGCCATGGACGCCGACGCCTCAATCTGGCGGGCGCGAGTACTCGCGACCAGCCCGCCGGTCCGGTCGCCGACGCTCATGGCGCGGGACTCAGGATCACCCCGCGCGGACCGAAGCTTCGGCTCATCAGGCGACGTCGAGAACGACCAGTCGTTCGGGACCGCTGGGTGTTTCGGCGGTGACCTCTTCGTCCTTCTTCTTGCCGACCAGCGCACGACCGATGGGTGACTCCTCGGAGATGCGACCCCGACGTGGGTCGGCCTCGGCTGGCGAGACCAGCATGTAGGAGACTTCCTCGCCGTCGGCGTGGCGTATCTTGACGCGTGCGCC
>JAFAWJ010000844.1 GCA_019242065.1 Chloroflexota bacterium | reverse complement strand
GCGCTCGAGCATGCGCGACCTCGGTCTTGGCGTCTGATGCCCCACCCGCCTGCAGACGGCGTCCGCGAAGAAGGTAAGCCCTCGCCCCGCAAATGCTGGCTCGTCTTTGCGCGTCGTCGCTACGAGGAGCCGCTGTATCACGTCGGGACGGTGACCGCCGACGACCCCGACATGGCCGTCCTCTTCGCCCAGAGCATTTACGACGAGCATCCGTGGATCGAGATGATCGTCACCCCGCGCGACCAGACCCACACCGCGATCGCGTCGTGACCCAGTCCAGTCCCAACTCCGGACTGTTCGAAACCGCCACCGACCAGGAGGCCATGCAGCGAGCGGTGGCCGCCGCCGCCGCCGCCAGCACCGTCGAGCGCGCCGATCTCTCGTTGGTTCACACGCTTCCTCCCGAGTTGCGCGCGCCGATGTTCGGCATGTTGCGCTCGCTGGCCGACAACAAATACGTGCTCGGTCGTCGCTACGCCGAGTGGTGGTGGTGTACGGGCGCCCCATTGCTCGAGTCGGCCGTGGCCGCCGCCGCCATGGCCCAGGACGAGCTTGGCCACGCCCGCTCGTTCTACCCCCTGCTCCGCGGCTTTCCGGCCGGACACACTGTCGCTTCAGTAGAAGAAAAGGGCTGGCAACAACGCGCCACCTCGGCCATGCGCTGCCTGGACACACCCTTCAGGCTCGTGGACTGACTTCGTCGCTGCGAATCTGATCGTCGATACGGCAATGACGGTGCTACTGTCGAGCGCTGTCGATTCGGTTTACGAGCCGCTCCGTCAGCGCGCGCGCAAGATCCAGCAGGAGGAGTCGGCACACTGGGTCCACGCCGCGGGTTGGGCGCGTCGCGTGCCGACGTCCGCGCCGTGCCCGCGGTGACTCGCATCTGGGATGACGCCTTCACCTGGTTGGGCCCTAGCGACGACCCCGTTGTCTCCCCACTCGCCGCCGCGGCGCTGCTTGCCGGGTCGCCCGACCAACTGCGCCGCCACCTGCGTGCGCGTCTCGAGCCAATCCTGGATGAAGTCGGCCTCGCCAATCCGCTCCTGGCGCGTGAGCTGCCCTGGCCGCGGTGGGACCCCGTCGCTCGCCGCCTCCAACCCTGAACCGAGCACCCCAGCTGGTCTCCCACACCTGATCTGGGCGGCGCCAGCGTGTACGCTCACCCACACGATGCCGCTCCTGCCGCCTATCGTCCTGGCGTTCGCGATCGCGGCATCCGGCGGGTGGGTCTACCTGCACTACGCGCCGAGTCGCGCACTCGACATCCCCAACGAACGCAGTTCGCACACTCGCCCCACGCTGCGTGGTGGCGGCCTGGTCATCGTCCTGGGATTCTTCGGTGGCCTCGGCCTCTGGCTCGCGAATGACGGTTCCCTCTCACCGCGTGCCCTCGGCTGGCTGGCTGGCGCGGGCCTGGTTGCCAGCGTCTCGTTCGTCGACGACCTTCACCCGTTGCCCGCGACGCCGCGGCTCGTCACCCATCTGGTGGGCGCCATCCTGCTGACCTTCGCGGGTGTCCAGCTCGGGGAGTCAACCGCGTGGGCAGCCCTGGTCGTTGCCTTCGTGTACGTGGTTGTGCTGACCAACGTTTACAACTTCATGGACGGCATCGACGGCCTCGCCGCCGCCCAGGCCATCATCGCCGGCGCTGCGCTGGCCATCGCCGGCGTGCTCGTCCGCAACCCGCTGGTCGCGATCGGAGGCGGCCTGCTCAGTGCCAGCTCGCTTGGCTTTGCGATGTACAACATGCCGCGCGCGCGCATGTTCATGGGCGACGTCGGGAGCACCTTCCTGGGCTTCAGCTTCGCCGGGCTGAGCCTGCTGGCCAATATCGGCGTCGGCGGCGGACGCTTGCCGATCGAGTTCGGGCTGATCCTGTTCGCTCCGTTCCTGTTCGACAGTCTGGTCACCCTGGGACGCCGGGTTGCGCGCGGTGAGCGGTGGTATGCTGCGCATCGCTCGCACTACTACCAGCGGCTGGTCCGCAGCGGGCTGTCCCACGCGCAGGTGACTGGCCTATACGCGGGCCTGGCTGTCGTCGCCGCGGGCGCGGCGCTGGCCGGTCTGTACGCCGCCGAGCCGCTGCGCCAGCTGTTGGCGCTGGTAGCCTACGTGCCCATGCTGGCCGTCGTGGCCCTGGTCTGGCGGCTCGAGCAACCGAATCACCGCTCGAACGTTGTCAGAGAAGAACTCGGAAGCCAGAACTCGTAGTGAATGCAGACTGCGCCCCAAACCCAGCTCAGCGGCCCGGATACGGCTGTGCTGCTAAGGTCTGACGTTGCTGTCTGACATCCGACCGCTGTGACCCGAATCTGCGTTCTTGGACTTGGCTATATCGGCCTGCCGACCGGCAGCATGTTTGCCCTGGCAGGCAACGACGTCATCGGCGTCGATCCCAGTCCGCGCGTGCAGGCCGCGCTCCAGGCCGGCCTCGCCTCGCTGGACGAGCCTGAGCTGCAGACGCTGATCACCGCGGCGATCAACTCGGGCCGGCTGAAAGTCCGCACGCGGCCCGAGCCCGCCGATGCCTTCATCATCGCCGTCCCCACGCCGCTCGACCCCGCGACCAGTGCCGCCGACCTGAGCTACGTCGAGACGGCCGCCCGCCAGGTGACGCCGCTTTTGCGTCGCGGCAACCTGGTGGTGCTCGAGTCGACGGTTCCGCCAGGCACCACCCGCGACGTGCTCGCGCCAATACTGGCCGAGTCAGGACTGCGCCCTGGCGTCGACTTCCACGTCGCGCATTGCCCCGAGCGCGTCCTGCCGGGCCGCATCCTCGTCGAGCTGGAACAGAACGACCGCCTGGCCGGTGGCCTGACCCCGGCGTGCGCCGACCAGGCCGCTGAGCTGTACCGCTCGTTCGTCAAAGGCGCGATCATGCTGACCGACGCGACCGTCGCCGAGATGGTCAAGGTCATGGAGAACACCTACCGCGACGTGAACGTGGCGCTGGCCAACGAGTTCGCGCTGATCGCCGAACGCATCGGCGTCGACGTCTGGGAAGCCATCCGGCTGGCGAACCATCATCCGCGCGTCAACGTGCTCACGCCTGGGCCAGGCGTCGGCGGACACTGCATCGCCGTCGATCCCTGGTTCCTGGTGGGCGCGGCGCCCGATCTGGCGACGTTGATCCGCGCGGCGCGCCACGTCAACGACGATATGCCGCGCCACGTGATCGCTCGTCTGCGTGCCATGGTTGCGCCGCCGGCGCCGATTGCGCTGCTCGGGGTCACTTACAAAGCCGAAGTTGACGACATCCGTGAGAGCCCGGCGCTGCAGGTCGCCGAACTGGCGATCGAAGCCGGCTACGCCGTGCGACTGTGCGATCCGCACGTCAAGCCCGAGACCCTCGGCTTGCCGGCACCACTGGTGGGCCTACCACAGGCGTTGCGCGATGCACAGGCGATCGTGTTGCTTGTCGACCATCGTGCGTTCCACGATCTGGACGTCGACCTGGCCGCCAGTCTGGTGAGCGGCAAGCGTGTGCTGGACGCGCGGAACGTGATTGACCGACAGGCGTGGCAGTCACGCGGCTTCGAAGTGGGTGTCCTCGGCGCCGCGCTCGACACCAGCAGCCCGCAGGTGCCTGCTACTTCTCGCGAGTTTTTGAATTTGTGATGCGAATGACGCCCGCGTGACGCTTTTTCGAACGCGCGTGACGGTTCGTGTGACGCTTTGCGATTACGCTTAGCTATATCGAACGGCGGGCGGGGCGGCGAATGCGAGGCGCGGACACACGCGGGCGGGTCTAGTAGCAGGTATGCGGCAGGCGTTGGTGCGTAGCCGCCCGCTGCGCTTCAGCCCGTCGCCCTGGCAACTCGCCGGGCTGGACGCCTTCGCCGGTGCCGCCAGCATTGCCCTCGCGATGCTGCTGCGCTTCCTCGACGAAGGCAGTGTGCCAGCGACCTACGCACAGCGCCTGGTGCCCTGGCTGTGCATTGCCGCCGTCGTCCAGGTGGTCGCCGGCGAGGTGATGACTCGCCTGCGGCGCCCCGGTTCGCCGATCGCCGCCCGGCCGGTGGCGCCGTTTCTCGTCGGCGGCGCCGTGGCGCTGGTTCTGGTGCTGCTCGTCAACGACCTCATCTTGCGCGAGCCACTCTGGCACTTGCCGCACTTCGTCGCCTGCGTTGGCCCGATCCTCGCCTCGGCCGCGAGCGCCGCGGTTCGTCTGGCGGCCGCACGCTCGATCGAACTGGAGGAGCTCCTCGAGCGGCCCATGGTGCGGCTTGACGTCCAAGCCTGCGCGCCGGTCCTGGTCGGCAAACGTGTGCTGATCACCGGCGCGGCCGGCTCGATTGGCGCCGAGCTGACCCGCCAGGTCCTGGCCGTCGGGGCCGCGGATATTCTGGCCGTCGATACCAACGAGACCGGCCTATACGAGCTCGAGGGCAGCGTCGCCGGCGTGCGGACGTGCATTGCCGATGTGGCCGACGCTCGCCGCATGCGCGAGCTGTTCCTGCGCGAGTCTCCGACCATCGTCTTTCACGCCGCCGCGTACAAACACGTGCCGCTGGTAGAGGCCAACCCGGACCAGGGCTTTGCGACCAACGTGCTCGGCACGCTGGCCATCTGCGAGGCGGCCGTCGCGGCCGGGGCCGAACACGTGGTGGTGATATCGACCGACAAGGCGGTCAACCCGACCAGCTTCATGGGCCTGACCAAGCGGGTCGCCGAGCTCATGACCGTGGCGGTTGGCGAGACCTCCGCGACGGCCACGGTGCTCTCAGCCGTGCGCTTCGGCAATGTGCTCGGGAGTCGCGGCAGCGTCGTGCCCACCCTGCTGCGTCAGATCGACGCGGGTGGGCCGATCACCATCACCCATCCCGACGCGCAGCGCTACTTCATGACCGTCGAGGAAGCCGCCAGCCTGGTGTTGCTATCAGCCGCATACGCGGGACCCGGTGGTCTGTTCGTGCTCGACATGGGCAACGAGGTCCGCATCGAGCGCCTGGCCGACCGACTGGTGCGGCTCAAGGGCTTGCGCCCCGGCCGCGACGTCGCCATCCGGTACACGGGCCTCCGCCCCGGCGAAAAGATGCGCGAGGAACTCCACGCCGAGGACGAGCGCCTGGTAGCCACCGAGCGCCCGGCGGTGTGGCGCGTGGAGCCTGGGTACCTCGTGGACGGCCCTGCCCTTCTGGAGGGTGTGCGCGACCTGGACCGTCGCCGCCAGTCCGGTCGCGTCGAGCCCGCGGACTATCCCGGCCTGCTGCGCGCTCTTATCGCTCGCGCAACGCGCAGCGAAGAGGCCATCGCGGCAGCCAGCTGACCTGACGTCGTCAGCCGCTGCTCACCTGCTTACGCACGTGCACACCCGCGAGGGCCAGCGCGCGCCGGCTTCGCGGGTGTCGGTTTTCCTAGTGGGGCTGGCGTCCACGCCGCGTGAGGATCGATGTCCGCCTCAGCCGCCGCTTCAACTAATAATTGCGGCGCGCCCCTCGGCCTCCGGACAGCATCACGTGCAGGTCGCCAAACTCATGCCACAAATAGCGGCCCTCCAGCGCCGCCGCGTAGGCTATCTCCAGATGCCGCCGGCCGGCGATCGCCTCGAGCATCGCCAGGTGTGTCGCCCGCGGCTCGTGAAACCCGGTCAGCAGGCTGTCCACCACGGCGACGCCGCGCGCCGGGGTAATCATCAGCTCCGTCCACGCGTGGCACGCGACCACGTTGCCCGAGTCCAACTCGGCTGCGCTTTCGAGCGCGCGCACCACGGTGGTGCCCACGGCCACGACGCGGCGTCCATCTGCCCTCGCCCTTCGGACGGCCGCCGCGGTTGCCTCCGGCACCCAGAACTCCTCCGCGTAGGGTCGTTCGTGGGTTTCGAGACTCGCGACCCCCGTGTGAAGCGTGAGCGTCATGAAGCCGATGCCGCGGTGCGCAAGCTCCGCCATGACGTCCGGACTGAACGCACGTCCAGCAGATGGCATCTCCGCCGACCCGGACGGGCCGGCATAGACCGTCTGGTACATGTCGATCGGCCAGCGACCTTGCACATACGGGTAGGTGATCGGCCGACCAGCGCTGGTCATCAAGGTGCGGACGTCGGTACTGAAGGCCGCCAGCCAGAGACGCGTCGAGTCCGCATACGGCGCCAGCAATCTTGCGCTCGCGCCGCCACTCAATGTCAGCACGTCGCCCGCCGAAACAGACGCGTGCCTGGGCTCCACGACCCACACGTTTCCGTGGAGCGGAGTCGAAATGTGCAGCGCAAACGATCCGCCATCATTGCCTGTGGCGGTCAACGCCGCGGGGACGGTTGCCGAGTCGTTGGCGATCAGCAGATCGCCCGGCTGCAGCACCTCGGGCAGGTCGACAAACCGGTGGTGTTCGACCGTATCGTCATCCAGATGGCTGACAAGCAGGCGGACTCCGTCACGCGTCAGACCGCGCGCTTCCGGCGGCTCGTGCGCTTCGAGGTCGGCTGGCAAAGCAAATTCCAGCGGACCTGAATGGTGTTCAAGTTGCATCATCGAGAAACAATCTCCCGTTCCGGAGAGCGAAGCAGTTGCTGCGCTTCGAAGCGCCCAAAATGGCTGGGTTCATCCAGCAGGCGCACGAACGCGGGTACAATCAGGTCGGGTGTGGGCAGGTGCGAGAGGTCCACTCCAGGTTCGGCGGCGCGGTGCATGTCGGTGTCCATGTCGCCCGGATCGACCACGAACACACGAACACCGCTGTCCTCCAGTTCAGCCGCAAGAACGCGCGACAGGTGCTCCAGTCCGGCCTTGCTGGCGCCGTAGCCGCCCCAGGTTGGATACGCTTCCAGGCCGGCGTCGGAGGTGACGTTGATGACCAGGCCTTCGCCGCGGGTGCGCATGGCGGGGAGGACGTGCTGGATCAGCCGAAGTGGTGCGACCAGGTTGACGTCGAGAGTTCGTACGAACGCATCCGGATCGAGATCGATCAACTCGGGCATGGGTGTTGGACCGAGCTCCGAAGCGTTGTTG
>JAFAWJ010000774.1 GCA_019242065.1 Chloroflexota bacterium | reverse complement strand
GCGCCTGGGCGTTGGCCTGCTCGTCCCGGCGCGAGGGGATCAGCGCGGCCATCCCGCCCATGGCGTGGGCGCCGCGCCGATGGCAGACCGCCACCAGGAGCTCCGTGTAGGCGCGCATGAACGGCACCGTCATCGTCACGTCGCCGCGGTCGGGAAGCACCATCTCCGGCCGCTCGGGGAAGCACTTGATCGCCGAGAAGATGTAGCCCCAGCGCCCGGCGTTGAGCCCGGCCGAGTGCTCGCGCAGCTCATACAGGATCTCGTCCATCTCGAACGCGGCGAGGATCGTTTCCAGCAGCACGGTGGCCTTGATCGTCCCGCGCGGGATGCCGAGGGTGCCCTGGGCGAGCTCGAAGGCGGTGTTCCACAAGCGCGCTTCGCGGTGGTTTTCGAGCTTCGGCAGGTAAAAGTACGGAGCGCTGCCGGCGTCGATCAGCTTGCGAGCGTTGTGAAAAAAGAACAGGCCAAAGTCGAACAGCGCGGCGCACATCGGCTCGCCATCGACGAGGACGTGACGCTCGGGCAGGTGCCAGCCGCGCGGGCGGACCAGGAGGGTCGCGGTCTGTTCGTTGAGCTGGTAGACGCGGCCGTCGAGGTTGTCGAACGAGATGGTGCGCCCGACGGCGTCGATCAGGTTGATTTGGCCCTCGATCATGTTCTGCCAGGTGGGTGTGTTGGCGTCTTCGAAGTCGGCCATGTAGACGTCGGCACCCGAGTTGAGCGCGTTGATCAGCATCTTGCGTTCGGTCGGCCCGGTCAGCTCGACCCAGCGCTTCTGGAGGTCCGCGTTGGTGACGGGAGCCACGCGCCAGTCGCCAGCGCGGACGGCGCTGGTGGCAGACGGAAACTCCGGCAGCTCGCCGGCGTCCAGTCGAGCCTGGCGCTCGCGGCGGTCCTGCAGCAACTGCTGGCGAGTGGGATTGAGCTCACGATGCAAGCGAGCGACGAACGCGAGAGCCGGCGTGGTCAGGACTTCGTCGAAGCGCGCCAGACGCGGCGCGAGCACCTCAACGCCGGCGGCGGAGGAAATCGTCACATCTCGATGGTAATCCGTGTGCGGGCGATCGATCACCAGGACTGTGAGTGACGGAAAACCTCGGCGGGGTAGCCGCTGGTTGGCGGTGGGCACATGGCGGCCGGTGTCTCCGTCGACACGGTGGGCTTGTAGGGGTCTCCTCTACCCCTCGACAGAGTTCAACTCACCAGTCCGTGTGGCACGCTCCTTGCTTCAACACGAGCTCGGAGGTAGGCGCAACATATGTCCATCATTGCCTGGATCGTCCTGGGTCTCCTCGCCGGCTGGCTCGCGGGCGTCATCATGCGCGGCGGCGGGTACGGGCTCATCGGCGATCTCGTCCTGGGCGTTGTCGGCGCGATCATCGGCGGCTGGATCACCGGCGCTGTGCTCGGCAGCGACATGGTCAACGGCTTCAACATCCAGAGCCTGATCGTGGCGATCATCGGCGCGATCGTGCTGATCGCCATCTCGCGGCTGTTCACTGGCAGCCGCGCGCGCGTGTAGGCACAAGCCAGCTAGCACTCAGGAAGCCACAAGTAGCGCTCGAGGTCGAGGCGGCCGTCTGGTAGAAAGACGACTCCCTCGGCCTCGAGCTGCGTGCGGTGCTCGCGATAGCGCCGCGAGGCGTGCCCGCCAGGGATGTCGCCTCGCGCGTTGACGACGCGATGCGACGGAATGGGCGGCGACGCGGCCGGGGTGGCGGCCATCGCCCAGCCAACCTGCCGCGCCGCGTGCGCGTCGCCGAGGACCCGCGCAATGGCTCCGTAGGTGATGACGCACCCGGGCGGAACCTGGCGGACGATGGCGTACACCTTGTCGCTAAATGACAGGCTCACACGAGTAACGCAAGCTGCCCCCCACGCGGTGCTGCTGGCGTGCTCACAGTGACAACGTACGCTTGCGTCCCGCGGCGCGCCGGTGGCGTGCTCAGAGCGGCAAGGCCAGCTGCGGTCCCCGGCGTGCCGGTCGCGTGTTCGAAGCGGCATAAGAAGCTCGCGCCCCGTAGCGCGCTGGTGGTGTGCTCACAGCGGCAAGGCCAGCTGCGGTCCGCGCCGCGGCAGAGG
>JAFAWJ010000240.1 GCA_019242065.1 Chloroflexota bacterium | reverse complement strand
GCGCTGAACCCAACTCACGTTCGCCGCCGCAGAGCGCCCAGATTGCGCAAGATCCATCCGTCGACCAGGTTGTTGTGCTCGCCGTTGCGCAGCGAGAGGGACAGTGCGACCGTCGCGCAGGACAGTGATGCGGTCGCTCACGCTCAGCACCTCGTCCGCTGCTGGCGCCCGACGGACAACTGGGTAATGCGCGCTGTCGGATCGACTTCGAGGTGGTAGCGCTCCGAGAGCTCGGTGGTCGCCGCAGCGGCGGCTTTCAGGTCCCGCATCCAGCCACGTGGCGCCGTACCCTGGACCACGTTTTCGGCGGCGGTCAGCGTCGGGGTCAGCATGAAGTGCTGATGCACCATGCCGATTCCGAGCTGAATGGCGTCGCGGCTACTCCGCAAAGAGACCTCTCGATCGTCAACGATGATGCGGCCGGCGCTGGCGTGGTACAGGCCGAAGACGATGTTCATGATGGTGGTTTTGCCGGCGCCGTTTTCACCCAGCAGCGCATGCACCTCGCCGGGCCGGATGTCCAGGGAGACGTCGTCACGGGCGACCACCTCCGGAAACACTTTGGAGATGTGCTCCAGGTGGATGACGCGCGGGGGGGTCAGCACCGGTTCACCAGCCGGTCCGCGGCGGCTTGCGCCTGGTCCGCAAGACGCTCTTCGTCGACGCCCACCAGCCGCCCGCCGGAAACCACGACTTTGCCGTGGACGATGGTGGTTGCCACGGGCAGGCCGGCGCCGGTCAACAGCGGCAGCGCGACGTCGTCATGGAGTCCGCCGGCGAAGGCGAGTTGCGAGGCGTCGACGAGGAACATGTCGGCGGCCTTACCGATCTCCAGCGACCCGAGCGCGGCTTCGCGACCCAGCAACGCGGCTCCGCCCAGGGTGGCCAGACGCAGCGCATCCTCCGCGCTGAGCGCGGTCGGGCCGTGGGCATGCGTTTGCAGCAGCAGCGCCATGCGCGCCTCGAGCAGCATGTTCGACGTATCGTTCGACGCCGAGCCATCGGTACCCAGACCCAGCGGCACGCCGGCCGCGCGCAGATCCGGTACGCGGCAGGTGCCGGCCGCCATTTTCATGTTCGAGGTCGGACAGTGGCACACACCAGTGCGTGTTTCGCTCAGCAGTCGGATCTCCTGGTCGTCGAAGTGGATTCCGTGCGCGAACCACACGTCGGGCCCCAGCCACTCGCAACTGGCCGCGTAGGCCAGCGGCCGCTGGCCGTATGTCTGCAGACAATACTCGTCCTCGTTGCGGTCTTCGGCTAGGTGGGTATGCAGTCGGGCGCCGTAGGCGCGAGCCAGACGCGCGCTTTCGCGCATCAGCTCGCCCGTGACGGAGAAAGGCGAACACGGCGCGACGCCGATCTGTAGCATCGCGAGGGGCGACGGGTCGTGGTAGGTCTCGACGACGCGCCGCGTGTCGCGCAGGATCGCCTCGGCGGACTGGGTCAGGTCGTCGGGCGGCAGGCCGCCGTCGGATTCGCCGCGATTCATGGAGCCGCGGGTCGGATGAAAGCGAATACCAAGCTCCTGCGCCGCGCGGATCTCCCAGTCGAGAAGATCATCGGGTGCCGAACGGGGAAAAGTGTAGAAGTGGTCGGTGGCCGTCGTGCAGCCGCTCTTGAGCAGCTCGCCGAGCGCCACCTGAGCCGACAAGTACACGTCCTCGGGCTGTAAGCCGCGCCAGAGCTGGTACAGCGTCTTCAGCCAGTCGAACAGGCGCGCGTTCTGCGCGCGGGGCACGTTGCGCGTCAAGCACTGATACAGGTGGTGATGCGTGCTGATCAGGCCGGGGTAGACGATGTGCCCGCTCGCGTCGACGACGACGTCCGCGGGCATGTTCGCCGCTTCCGATCCGATGGCGCGGATACGACTGTCCTCGACGTACAGCGAGCTGTCGTGCAGGCAGGTGCCCGCGGGATCCAGCGTGACGATCGTGCGCGCATTTCTGACGAGGAGAGTCGACACCACCGCCGATGGTCGGGTATTCGCAGGTGGGTGGCCCACGTCAACGTTGCCCAAGATTCGCGGACGAAGCTTGTGCACTGATCGAGGCGGTACGCGCCGCGTGCACGCGCGTCGGATTCCTCCAGATTGTCGGCCACGGCATCGATGCGGATCTCCTGGATGGGGTGTATCGGTCTATGGAAGCACTTGTCGGCCTGCCAATCGAGACCAGGCGCCGGTTGAGCTCTCCGACCGGTCACGCTGTTCGGGGCTGGTCGGCGCGCAGCGCGAGCGGGTCCAGGTCAATCGCTTCGACGATGCCGACGAGGCGTGCCGTGCCGGGGGTAGATGTCGCGTAGCGCCCACTATTTCCATCCGAATGTCTGGCCCGACGCCGAACTGCTGCGATCCGCGCCGCCTGGCGGGCGTGGTTCGAGGAAACCCGGCGGCTGGCGGCTGCCACGGCCTGAGCCAGTCGCGTCAGGCGAAGGGTGAGACGCTCCAGGCCCACCCGGGCTCCGGGGCGTCGTCACGCAGGACCGAGCCTTCGATCAGTCCGTACGGCCGATCTTCGGCGCGGAACACCTCGTTCGGGTTGTCGCGGCCGAACGGAGTCAAATCCACCACGTAGTGGTGCTTGTTGGGCATCGCCATCCGGATCTCCGCGATCTCCGGCTGCGCCTGTAGCACGGCCTCGCCCATCGCGTACAGGGTGGCTTGCAACGACAGGCTGTGTTTGCAGGCAAACGTCTCGATCAGCACGCGACGCGATTCGGCGAACGACCCCGCCCAGTCAGCAGTCGGGCTGGAATGCCGCCAGCGGGCGGTGACCGACGTGGCCAGGATGCGATCGGTCGTTTCCGGAAGCGTCGTGTAGCCGTCTTTGAGGAAACCCCAGAACTCCGATCCACCGGATTTGAGCACGACCAGATCCGTCAGCCCCGAGACCACCCAGGCCTGTCCGTCGACACAGGTGACGGTCGCGGTCCGGCATTCGGAGCCCTGGCGCACGAACGCGTGCGGATGCTCGGCGCCGTCAACCTGCACCCGGTCCCAGCCGAAGGCTTGCACGTGGACACGCGCGCGTTCGACCGCCGAATAGGTGTCCACGAAGTGACGCGCGAGGCGGAGCCCGAAGTCCTCGATTTCGCCAACTCCGTCTCGGGCGAAAGCATACACGGTGTTTTTCTGGGCGTCGGTGGTCAGCACGTTGGCGTTGTCGCCGGTCAGGTGCACGTTGGTGAAATCGCCCGCCAGCGAAATGCTGACGTTGAGGTCCGCCAGGGCGTGGCGCTCGCCGTCGCGGCTGACGCGCACGACGCGCACTTCTGCTTTGCCGAACTGGTTCTTGCCGAGGATGAGGGTCATGGCTGAGGGTGTCCCGTGTCGGTGGTGAGGGCGATGTCCTGCGGCCGCACGGGCACACGGCGGAGCGCGAGTCCGGTGGCGGCGCGAATGGCGGCCACGACGGCCGGCGTCGACGAAATGGTAGGCGGTTCGCCGACACCCTTGGCACCGAATGGCGCGCCAGGCTCCGGCTGCTCGATCAGCGTTGCAAGGACGTCTGGCACGTCCAGGGTGGTTGGAATCAGGTAGTCGGTGAAGGACGGATTGCGTACGTGGCCGGCGTCGTCCAGCACAACCTCCTCCATGACGGCCAGGCCGACGCCCTGGGCGATGCCGCCTTCGAGCTGACCCACGACCTGGAGGGGGTTGAGGGCCTTGCCGACGTCCTGGCCGGTGGCGACCTGAATGACGCGGAGCAGGCCGAGATCGGGGTCGACGTCGACGACGGCGCGGTGCGCGGCGAAGGCCCAGGAGACGTGGGCGTTGCCCTGGCCGTTTTCGTCGAGGGGCTGGGTTGGCGCGTGGCGGAACACGCGTGTGGCCTCGAGGGGCTGATCGCCGACGGCTTGCGCCAGCCCACCTGCTACGGGGTCGATACCGGCAACACGTTCGAGGAGCATGTCACGGACGGCGCGGCAGGCGGCCTGGACGGCGCCGCCGCTCATCCACGTCTGACGGGATGCGCTGCTGGAGCCCGCTGAACCGATGCGTGTATCCGCCGGCAGCAGCACCACCCGCTCGACGCCGAGCTCGGCATGCACGATCTGCTCTGCCAGCGTGACGAAGCCCTGGCCGACCTCCACCGCCGCGCAGTGCACCGTGACCAGCGGCTCACCGTCCGGCGCGACCTCCAGCCGAATCGCCGCGGTGGAGTAATCGTCGAAACCCTCGGAAAACCCGATGTTCTTGAAGCCAACGGCGAAGCCGATGCCGCGACGGACGTCGCCAGAGGTGGCCGTCCGCCCGGCGCCGCCGGGCAACGCCAGGGCGGGTGACTGGTCGAGCGGCGGCGGCAGCGGATGGCTGGCCGCGGCGCGGATCGTCTCGCGGACCGGCGCGGCTCCATGCACGATCTGACCGGTAATCAAACGGTCGCCGGTGGTCAGCGCATTGTTCAGGCGGAGCTCGAGCGGATCCATATCCAGTGCCTCGGCCAGTTTGTCCATCTGCGCCTCATGACCGAAACACACCTGCACGACGCCGAAGCCGCGCATTGCGCCACACGGTGGATGGTTGGTGCGCACGACGTAGCCGTCGATCCGCGCACCACGCACGCGGTAGGGTCCAACCGCGAAACACACCGCGTTAGCGATGACGGCCGGACTGGAGGAGGCGTACGCTCCACCGTCGAGCACCAGGCGCGCCTCGACCTTCAGCAGCTCGCCGGAGCGGCTGGCGTGGTGCCGATACCACATGCGTGCCGGGTGACGATGCACGTGGGCGAAAAACGAGTCCTGACGCGAAAGGACCATTTTGACCGGTCGACCCGTCTTCAGCGCCAGCAAGCAAAGGTGGATCTGCATGCTGATATCCTCGCGTCCGCCAAAGGCGCCACCGACGCCCGACAACGTCAGGCGGACTTTCTCCAAAGGAAGCCCGAGGCAGGCGGCGATCTGGTCGCGGTCGCTGTGGAGCCACTGGGTGGCGAGTGAGAGGTCCACACCGCCGTCGGCGGCGGGCACCGCCAGCGCGGCTTCGACGCCCAGAAAGGCCTGATCCTGCATGCCGACTTCGTAGGTGTCCTCGACGACCACGTCGCCGCGGACCTCGAGGTCGCCGAAGCGGACGCGCTGGTACCGAAAGACGTTTCCGTCGGGGTGGATTGGCGGTGCTTCGATCGCCTTTTCGGAGTCGAGCAAGGGCGTCAGCGGGTCGTACTGGACCTGAATGGCGGCGCAGGCGCGACGAGCGGTCTCGGGGTGGTCGGCGGCGACGGCGGCGATCGGCTCGCCGTGATAGCGGACGACGTCGCTGGCAAACACGGGCTGGTCGGGGTGCTCGAGCCCGAAGATGGGCCGGCCCGGCACGTCCTTCGCGGTGATCACGGCGTGCACGCCCGGGATGCGCCGGGCTGGCGAGACGTCGATGGCGGTAATGCTGGCCGCGGCGTGTGGACTGCGGAGGATCGCGCCCCACAGCATGCCCTCGACGACCAGGTCCGACGAGAAGGCGAACTGACCCTGGACCTTCGGTACGCCATCCGGACGACGGACGTCGGTGCCCAGTGACGGCGCGGCGGGGCGCTCGGTTGGCCGGACGGTCACGGCGGAATCAGCTGCTGGCACGCAGGCGCTCCTCCTGGACGGAGCGGACCGCGGCCAGGATGCGGCCGTAGCCGGTGCAGCGGCACAGGTTGCCGGAGAGGGCCTCGCGGACCTCGATCGGGCTGGCAGTTGGGCGGCGGGCTAAGAGGTCGTGGATGGCCACGACGAAGCCGGGGGTGCAGAAGCCGCACTGGACGCCGCCCTGCTCGACGAGATGCTGTTGGACGTCGGTGAGCTGGGTGTCGGGAGCGAGGCCTTCGACGGTGGTGATGGTGCTGCCGGCGGCGTCGACGGCCAGGACGCAGCAGGCGCAGACGAGGGCGCCGTCGAGCAGGATTGAACACGAGCCGCACTCGCCTTGCTCGCAGGCGTTCTTGGAGCCGTACAGACCCAGGCGCTCGCGCAGGACGTAGAGCAGGCTTTCGCCGAGCCAGGCGGCGCGCACCTCGTGGTGGCGACCATTGACCGTCAAGTCGAATGATGTCACCTCACCCGCTGTCGGCTCACCGGTGGCGTCAACCTCGCGATCGTCGGCACTCGGCTTATCTGGCATCGTGCAGGCTCCGTTCGAGTGCGCGCGTGGCGATCACTTGCACGGCGTGGCGGCGATAGGCTTCGGTGCTGCGATGGTCGGTGATTGGCTGACAGGCCGCGGCCACCAGCTCGCCAAACTGTTTCACACTCGCTGGTGACGCGCGCATCGCACGCCAGTTGATGTCGGCGTTAATGAACGCTTCAGCTTCGCGCGGCCGAACTGGCACCGGCCCCACGGACCCGAGCCCACAGCGCACCGCGCGCGCGTCACGATCGACAACCAGCGCACAGCTCGCAATCGCAATCACCATCGCGTTGCGAGTGCCCACCTTCAAAAAGTGCTGCGACCCGTGCACGCGGCGGACGCGCACCTCGCGGATGATCTCGCCGGCTGCCAGCGCGCAACGCTTCGGGCCGAGGATAAACTCCGACACCGGCAGCCGGCGCGTGCCGGACTGTGCGGCAACGACGACGTCCGCGTCCAGCGCGGCGAGCACCGGCAACGTGTCGCCGGCCGGACTGGCGGTTCCGAGATTTCCGCCGAGGGTGCCCGCGTTGCGGATTTGCGGTGAGCCGACGGTTCGCGCGGCATCGGCCAATCCGGGCAGCAGGTCCGTCAACTCGGTCTCCATTTCTCGGTAGGTCAGGCCGGACCGCAAGACCAGCTCGTCGTCTTCGAGCGCGAAGCCTTTCAGGTCCTCGACGCGCCGCAGCCCAACCACCGCGGCTGGGCGGCGGTGGCCGAAGTTGACCTCGACGACGAAGTCCGTTCCACCGGCGAGGAGCTGGGCATCGGGATGCGACTCCAGGGCGTGCAGAGCCTGGTCCAGCGTACGCGGCTGCGCGGCCGACACGACCATCTTGCTCGTCTTAGCTTGGCAAATGGATAGTCCATTGTCAAGGTGCCACTGCCCTCTGAGGACATGCGGACCTATACTCGTCGGGTGCTCGACGGCCGTCCGTACCGACTCGAACCGATCCAGCGCGTGGACGTGTACCGCGAGGTGCTGGCGCGCATCGAAGCCTACATTCGTGAGAACCAGTTGCGCCCAGGCGATCGTCTGCCGAGCGACCGGGAGCTGAGTGAGTGGCTGGGGGTCAGTCGTCCTGTGGTGCGCATGGCCATCAAGTCGCTGGAGAGCCTCGGGCGGGTCGAGGCTCGGGTCGGATCCGGAACCTACATTCGCGAATCATCGCAGGTGCTCGCCGTGGAGCTGACGCGCGGGCTGGAGGTTGGCTGGCCATTCCTGCATCAGCTCCAGGCCGCTCGCAGCCCTATTGAGCTGCAGATCCTCGAGGCGGCGTTCAGCCATCGCACGCCACAGAATCTGGCGCGACTGCAGGCGGTGGTCGACGCGCGGGCGCGGCAGCTCGCCGAGGAGGATCCGGGCGAGGGCGTGCCGAATCTGAATCTCAGCTTTGAAGCGACGCTCGGGGAGATGTGCGGCAACGAAGTGCTGCGGCGGCTGCAGGCGGTGCTGCATGCGATGTGGGTGCAGGCGCTGGTGGCGATCGGCGAGGCGCCCGGGGATCGTGAGCTGTTGCAGCACGAGCATGATCGTGTGCTGGAGTGTTTTCGCGCGGGCGATCTGGCGGGGGCGCTGGCGGCGTATCGCGAGCATCTGCGCGTGGGGCGCGCGGCGGGGCCCACGCCCTTGAGGAAGAAAGCTGCTACTCGCCGATAGCTAGCGCGAGTGTCGACACACATACCCCAGAGGGGACCCACAGGTCAGAGACGGTACGGGTGGACACGTGTCAACTGTCGGACACACATACCCCAGAGAAGACCCACAGGGCGGAGATGGTACGGGTGGATAGGTGTCAACTGTCGGACACATGGAGCCCAGAGGGGACCCACAGGGCGGAGATGGCACGGGTGGACACGTGTCAACTGTCGGACACACATACCCCAGAGGGGAGCCACGGGGCCGGGGGGATGGTCACACTCGTGACACCGAGGGCGGCTTCAGACGGTGAATTCCTACGATGGTCTTTACTCGTGGCGTGAAATCCGGAACAATACCTTCAGGTGGTAGCCTCTCCTCCCCCCGGAGGGGCACCGCAGCAGGGCGGCGTCC
>JAFAWJ010000152.1 GCA_019242065.1 Chloroflexota bacterium | reverse complement strand
ACTCCCAGGACCGCGTATACGTCTTCAACCGGAGCGAGCACCCAGTGATCGTCTACGACACCGACGGCCGCTTTCTCGACTCCTGGGGCGAAGGCGTCTTTACCCGGCCGCACGGCATCACCATCGTCAACGACGTCGTCTACTGTGCCGACGATACCGACCATACCGTGCGCGGCTTTGCTCTCGATGGCAAGCTGCAGTGGACGCTGGGCACCCTCAACCATCCGAGCGACACGGGCTACTCGCCAGAAGGCCGCGCCAACCTGGCCTCGATCAAACGCGGCGCAGGACCGTTCAACCGGCCGACGCGCCTGTCGGTGGCGCCCGACGGCGAGATGTACATCTCCGACGGCTATGGCAACGCGCGCATCCACCGCTACTCAGCGGATCGCCAGCTGATCCAGTCGTGGGGCGAGCCAGGCACCGGACCGGGCGAGTTCAACCTGCCGCACAGTGTCTGGGCACACTCCGACAACCGCGTGTACGTGTGCGACCGTGAAAACGACCGGGTGCAGGTCTTCAGTCGCTCAGGCGAGCTGCTGGCGACGTGGACCGATTTCGCCCGACCAGGGGACCTGGTCATTGACGCGGCGGGCCACGTCTTCGTGGGTGAAATGGCCTGGTACATGCCCGAGGCCCACCTGGACGGACGCCCGTTCAGCGAGCCGCGCTCCGCCCAGATGTCAGTGCGCGACCTGTCGGGGAACCTGCTGGTGCGCTGGGGCGGCGACGACCCGTGCTCGCCGGCCAGTTTCGCCTCACCACACGGGATCTGCATGGACTCGCAGGGCAACCTGTACGTCGGAGAGGTGGCCCACACCGCGCTCAGCCGGTCGAACCGCTGGCACACCGGCTGTCATTCGCTCCAGAAGTTCGCGCGTGTGTGAGGTCGGGTCGCTCAGACGTTGTAGAAGTACGGGTCCAGGACGTTCACTGGCGTAATCCGATCAACCGGCAGGCCGTTGCGTTCGGCGGCTTGCCGGATCGCATCCTCGTTCGGACCGTCGTAAATACAGAAGGTCTTGATGTTGTCGGGCGTGACGTACGAATGGACCCACGTCACGCCCAGCTCGGCGTTTTTGGCGGCAACCTTCGCGGTGGTTTCGCGACCCTGCAGGTTGGTCGGGATGCTCAGACCATCGGGGAACGTGCGTTCCACCATATATCGTGGCATGCGCAGAAGTTTAGTTCAGCGCTTTGCCCAGCAGATATTCGCGGCCGGCGATCTTCTGGTCGCGGTTGCCGAACGTGAGCATGTACGGCCCGCGATAGCCGTCGCCTTCGAGTCGCTGGAACAGTCGCGAGAAGTCCATGGTGCCCTGACCCGGCAGCAGGTGCTCCTCGTACTTGCCACGATTGTCGGCGACGAGCACCAGGCCGATGCGATCGACGCCGAAGGCGTCCAGGAAGGAATCGAAGTCGCCGGGCAGCAAGTGGGTGTGGTTGGCTGAGAGGCCCCACTTCAGGCCCGCAGCGGGGATTTTGTCCCAGTACACCGACAGCTCGTCGATCGAGTGGCCCATGTAGTGGACCTCCGCTTCAGGCGGCTCGACGTTCAGGTTTTCCAGGAGCAAGGTGACGCCGGCGGTCGTTGCATAGTCCGCTGCACGTGAGAGGTGCTCCAGGGACGCCGGGTAACGAAGGTTCAGCTCGGAGCTCTGGTGCAGACCCGCGTGCGTAATGACGTGGTCGACGCCGAGCTGTTTGCCGAGGTCCACATTGGCCCGAATATAGGCATCCACCGCTTCACTCATATATGGGGAGAACTCGGCGACGTTGACGGCGGAGAGTGTGTGAATTCCCAGGTGGAGGTCGTGGTCGTCACAGTACTGGCGGACGCCGCGGACCCGATCGGGAGACCAGGTCACGAGGGCATTGGCGCCGTGGTCGGCGTTGAAATCCAGAAAGTGAAAGTCGTTCGCCGCAGCCCAGGCCAGACCATCCTCCAGGTTGGGTCCGCCCGGGCCGGTGCCCATTCGATATTTCAGATCCGTGTTCATGTTTGGAGTGAGAGTACATCGTCGGCCAACAGGTCCAACTCGTCCTCCCAGGACGCCGGGGGCTCCGCCGGGCGAACGACAAACTTGGAAAAGCCGACGTCGACGTAGCGGCAGAGTGTTTCGCGCAGGGCTGTGGGACCGACCGGTACCAACGTCGACGGGTCAACGCCCGGCCGTCGCTGCGCAATTCGCGCCGCTTGCGAGGCTGGAATCGCCTCGCGTGCGTAGGTCATGCTGATGCCGAAATGCTCTGGATCGACCTCGCGTCCGGCGTCCGCCGCGGCGGCGTCGATGGCCGCCTTGCCCGCGGCCGCTTCTTGTGGCGTGCACAGGCTGGGCAGCCAGCCGTCCGAGAGCCGTCCGGCGCGTCGCAGCGCACTCTTCGCGTTGCCACCCAGCCAGATCTCGAGCGGGTTCTGCACGGGCCGCGGCTGGAGTGAAATGCCGTCGTAGCAGAACAGCGGGCCCTGGTGGACCACGTTGTCTTCGGACCACAGTCGGCGGGTGAGCGGCAGAATCTCGTCGAGCCAGGCGCCGCGCTCTTTCACTGGTACGCCGAGGGCCTGGTCTTCCTGTCGATTGGTCAGCCCGGGCACGAACACCAGCAGCAACCGACCGCCTGAGAGCCGGTCAATCGTGGCCAGCTCCTTGGCCATGCGCACGGGGTTGCGCGCGGTCACGGTCATGGTGGTGCCGAGTTTGAGCCGAGTGGTGATGCCCGCCGCGAAGGCCAGACCCGCCAGTGGATCGAGCACGCCGGTGGTCAGCACCTCGGAAAGCCACAGAGAGTCGAAGCCTCGGCGCTCCATGCGCTGTACGGCTGCGATGAACCGATCTGAGCTGAGGCCAGCCAGACCGACGCCAATTCGAACCTTCATACGATACGTCCTGTCTCAGGCTACCCTGAACACACCTGCATGCACACCGCAACGCGGGGCAACCTGCCGCGGCAACTGACACGCTTCGTCGGGCGCGAGGACGATCTCGACCGCATTCGCCAGGTTCTGGAATCGGAGCGGCTGCTGACGCTGACCGGGACCGGTGGCATCGGCAAGACTCGCCTGGCCATCGAGCTGGCGGGACGGCGGCGCGAGCAGTACCGCGACGGCGCCTGGCTGATCGATCTCGGATCTGTTTCCGAGCCCGACCTGGTGGCCCTGGCCGTCGCCGCGCCGCTCGGCGTACGCACTGAAACGGACGTCCCGGTACAGGGCGCGCTGCTGGACTTTCTGCACACTCGCCACCTGCTCCTGGTGCTGGACAATTGCGAGCACCTGATCGAGGCGTGTGCGCACCTGGCCGACGCCGTGTTGCGCGTCTCGCCTGAGGTGTCGATCCTGGCCACCAGTCGCGAGCCGCTGCACATTCCAGGGGAACGGACCTGGCGGGTGGCGGCCTTGCCCGAAGCCGATGGAGTCCGGCTGTTTGCCGATCGCGCGCTGGCGGCTTCTGGGTTGCGCGTTGGCGAGCTCGATACGGCGGAGGTGGTGCGGGTTTGCCAGCAGGTGGACGGGATTCCGCTGGCGATCGAGCTGGCGGCGGCACGGACTGGCGTCCTGTCGGTTGGACAGATTGCCAGTCGTCTGGACGATCGGTTTCGACTGCTGGTGGGTGGCGGCCACGGCGTGCCGGCGCGCCAGCAGACGCTGCGCGCGATGCTCGACTGGAGTTACGAGCTGCTGCCTGAGGCGGAGCGGCGGCTGCTCGACTGTTTATCGGTCTTCGCGGGCGGCTGGACGCTGGAAGCCGCCGAGCGCGTCGCCGCGGACTCGACGCTGGCGGCTGCCGAACCTGTCCCCGCGCACTCGACGCGCGAGGCTGCCGAACCTGTCGCCGCGGAGTCGACGCGCGAGGCTGCCGAACCTGTCGCCGCGGAGTCGACGCTCGAAGGCGCCGAGCGCGTCGGGGCGGACCAGGCGCTGGACGCTAGGAAGCATGTCGCGGCCGAGCCGACAGCGGCGGGCGACGACGTGCTCGAGCGGCTGGCGCGGCTGGTGGACCGCTCGCTCGTCCAGACTGAGCCAGGGCCGCTTGGCCACCTGCGCTATCGCCTGCTGGACACGGTGCGCGCCTATGCGGCCGAGCGGCTGCGCGAGGGCACACACGCCGTACGGATCCAGCAACGCCACGCCGCCTGCTACCTGGCGCTCGCCGCGACGGTCGAAACCCACGTACTGTGGGGCCCCAATGGCCTGGACTGGCTCATCCGCCTCGATCGCGAGGCCGGCAACCTGCGCGCGGCGCTTGGCTGGAGTCTGTCTGAGAGCGGCGACCCGCACGTCGGCCTCCGACTGGCCGGCCACCTGGGTCACTACTGGTACACGCGTGGAGACCGGAGTGAAGGCTATAGCTGGCTAACGCGGCTGCTGGCACGCGCCGCGGCACCATCGGCTCCGTCAGAGCAGAGCGAGATCCGCACCTGGGCCTGGGCGGTGCTGTGGGCCGGCGGTCTGGCGCACGGCCGCAGCGATTACCAGCCGGCCACCCACCTGGTCGGCCAGGCGATGCGCGCCTTCGAGCGCCTTGGCGACCAGCGCGGTCTCGGCTGGTGTCTGCATTTCCTCGGCCACGTCGCGCGCGCACGCGCTGAGCTCGTGCAAGCGGCCGATCTCCTCGAAGCGGCCGTCGCGGCGTTTCGCCTGGTGGACGACGAGATCAGCGTCAGCCTGCCGCTGGCCGCGCTCGGCTTCACGGTGTGTTTGCTGGGCGAGCAGGCGCGCGCCGCCGAATTGTGCGAGCAAGCGGTGAGCGTCGCCCGTCGCACAGGTGCCTCGGGCCGACTGGCGATTGCCTTGATCTACCAAGGTCAGGTCGCGGGCGTGCTGGGCGAGTCGCGCCGCGCCGCGGACTCTTTTAGGGAAGGGCTGCGGCTGTCGCGCGAGTGGGACAGTGCCTGGGGTATGGCCGAGTGCCTCGAAGGTCTGGCGGTGGTGGCCGGTGGTGACCGCCAGCCCGAGCGCGCCGCGCGGTTGCTCGGAGCGGCGGCTCGGCTGCGCGAGGCGATCGGCGCGCCGGTGCATCCGGTCGATCGGAAGGACCATGAGCAGGTTGTCGCCCAGAGTCAGGCGGCGCTGGGCGCCGCCGCGTACGCCGAAGCCTGGGCCAACGGTGCGGCGACGAACCTGGATGCGGTGATCGAGGATGCAAGCGTGTCGACGGACCCAGAAGTCGCGCCACGCACCGACGACCTGGCACAGTTGACTGCACGTGAACGGGAGGTAGCCATGCTGATTGCGCGCGGCTTGAGCAACCGGCAGATCGCGGAGACGCTGGTCATCGCCGAGCGCACGGTGACCAATCACGTGGAGCATATCTTCGACAAGCTCGGGTTTCGATCGCGCGCCCAGGTCGCGACCTGGATTACCCAGCGGCAGGTAGATGTGCGCTGATGGCGGACCTGCTGATCCGTGGCGGCACGCTCGTCGACGGCTCCGGCAGCCCGGGCGTGCAGGCGGATGTCGCGATTCGCGGCGACCGCGTCGTGGCAGTCGGCGCGGACGCCGCGCGCGACGCGGCGGCGCACAGTGAGACGCTCGACGCGGGTGGACTGGTCGTCGCGCCGGGGTTTATCGACCTGCATTCGCACGCCGACCACACACTGCCGACGTACCCGCGAGCGACCAACTCCATAACGCAGGGCGTGACCACCGAGGTGGTGGGACTGTGTGGATTCTCGGTTGCGCCCGTCGCCGCCGACCCGGCGCGCGCCGCGCAGCTGCGCGAGCTGGCCGGCGGCTTCGGTCCGTACCTGGAGTGGAACTGGCACACCTACGACGACTACCTGAACCAGCTCGAGTCCGCCGCTCCGGCGGTGAACGTCGCCCCGCTGGTCGGCCATCACGCGCTGCGTATTCTCGCCATGGGCATGGAGGACCGGCCGCCGACGCCGTCCGAGCTCGCCGTCATGCGTGGAGCACTGGCGGATGCCCTCAACCATGGGGCGTGGGGGATGAGTACCGGCCTGGTGTACGCGCCGGGCGCCTACGCCACGCGGGACGAGCTGCTCGATCTCGGACAGGAGCTGGCGCGCGTCGACGGTCTGTACGTCTCGCATCTTCGGGACGAAGCGGACGGGCTGGTGGGTGCGATCGACGAGGCGTTGAGCATTGGCTCGCAACTGGGCATCCGGACCCAGATCTCGCACCTGAAGATCACCGCGCGGCGCAATGCCGGGCGCATTGGGGGCGCCATTTCACGCCTGGAGGAGGCGCGACAACGCGGTGCGCGGGTCCACGCCGACGTCTACCCATACGTCGCGGGCAGTACCTATCTGCACCAGGTGGTTCCAGCGTGGGTCAAAGCTGGCGGGTTGGGGCCCATGGTCGATCGATTGCGGATTCAGGAGCAGCGTCAGCGGATTCGGCACGCCATCGAGCTGGATGACGGGAGCTGGGCGAATCACGTGGCAGCAGCGGGCGGGTGGCACAACATTCTGATTACCAGCGTGCAGAATCCTGCCCGCCGCGACGCAGAGGGCCGTCGTGTCGCCGAGCTGGCGTCCGCGAGCGGCAGTGATCCGCTGGACTACACGCTGGATCTACTGATCGACGATCGCGGTGCAACGACCATGGTCGTCTTCCACATGGACGAGGTGGACATGCGCACGGCACTCAGCTGGCGCTGGTCGGCGGTTGGGTCGGATCAGCTGGGCGTGACGGGGCCGGCGGCGCGGGTCCATCCGCGTGCGTACGGCACCTTTGCCCGGGTGCTGGGCTGGGGCGTGCGAGACGCCCACCTGTTTCCGCTGGAGACTGCCGTGTACCGGATGACGGGATTGCCGGCCGCGATCCTGGGTCTGCGCGATCGTGGCCAGCTGGCGCCAGGGGCGGTGGCCGACGTGGTGCTGTTGGACCCGCACGCGGTTGCCGATGCAGCGACCTACGAGCAACCAACGCTGCCTGCCCGCGGCATCGAGCACGTGCTGCTGGCTGGCGAATTTGCCGTCGAGTCCGGCACGCCCGCGCGGCTGGACCGCGGCAGGGTCCTGCGCAGAGGGTGAGATCGCACTGGTACCGTTGCCGGCAAGGAGAACTACCTATGGGCTACGAGGGTCTGATCGGCGAGACGATCACGATGCGCGGGCACAATGGCGACCCGATCGAGGCGTACCTGGCGCGACCCCTTGGCGTGTCGAGCGCGCCGGGCGTGGTGGTCATTCATCACATGCCGGGCTGGGACGAGTGGACCAGGGAAGTTGCCCGCAAGCTGGCGCAGCATGGCTATGCCGCGCTCGCGCCGCACCTGTTTTCGCGTCTTGGTCCAGGCACCTGGGACGAGCTGGCCGTCGCGGGCCGAGCGGCCGGCGGCATGCCCGACGCACAGGTGGTGGGTGACGTGGGCGCAGCCGTCGGGCTGCTGCGCGATCAGCCGCTGAGCAATGGCAAGGTCGGCGTTATCGGCTTCTGTTCGGGCGGCCGCCAGGCGTACATGATGGCCTGCAAGCTGGACATCGACGCGGCGGTGGACTGCTGGGGCGGCCGGGTGATCGCCAAACCCGAGGAGCTCAACGAGCGCCAGCCGGTGGCCGTTATCGACATGACGCCAGAGATGCGCTGTCCGCTCCTGGGCATTTTCGGCAACGACGACAGCAGTCCGGATCCGGAGCAGGTCAATCGCACCGAAGCGGTGCTGCGCGAGCTCGGCAAAGACTACGAGTTCCACCGCTACGACGGCGCAGGCCATGGCTTCTTCGCGACGGACCGCGCCAATTACCGACCCGAGCAAGCTGTCGATGGCTGGCAGAAGGTCTTTGCTTTCTACGAGCGCACCCTGCGGGCGGAGGCACGCGAGCCAGCGCTCACCGCCTGAGTCGCATCGAACGGTCAGTAGCCCCGCATCTTGTCAACCTCATTGCGCAGGGGTTCAGCGTGCAGATAGCGCCGCAGGTTGTCGCAGAACAGGTCGGTGAGCCACTGGTTCTCGGACACCGCGGTGCTCATGCTGTGCGGCGTGATCAGCACGTTGGGCATATCCCAGAGTGGGCTGTCGGCGGGTAGCGGTTCTCGGCTGACGACGTCGAGCGCTGCGCCGCCGAGCTGCCCGTGTTGCAGGGCGTCGATCAGAGCCGCCTCGTCGACGATGCTGCCACGCGCGATGTTGACCAGAACCGCACCGGGTTTGAGGAGTGCCAGTTCGCGCGCTCCGATCATTCCCGTAGTTTCCGCCGTGGCCGGAACGCTGAGGACCAGGTAGTCGCTCTGGTTCAGGACGTGTGTCAGATCTGTTGCAGGATAGACCTGGTCCACGCCGTCGACGGCGACGCCGGAGCGGCGAATGCCGACGGTGCGCATGCCGAATGGTCGGGCGAGTCTGGCCACCATCTGACCGACCTGTCCCAGACCGATGATGCCAACTGTCTTGTGCTCGAGTGTGTCAATTGCGCAGCGCTCCCAGTGATGAGCGCGCTGCTCGGCGACCATGCGCGGCCAGCGTCTGGCGAAATACAGCATGGCGAAGACCGCGTACTCGCCCAGTGGCCGCGCGTGCATGCCAGCGGCGTTGGTCACCACCACCTGTGTCTCGACCAGCTTCAGGCGGCGGATCCACTCGCCGACGCCCGAACTGGAGGATTGAATCCATCTGAGCCGCGGCGCCAACCGCACGATCTCGGGCGCGCTGGGCTGGTCGACGTCCAGCATGACTTCGGCCTCCGCCAGCAGGTGTGCCCACTCAGCGGACTGGGCAGCCGTGCGTTGAATGGGAGGATAGTGGTCACCCGGATAGCGCGGTTGGCCGAGCAGATCGGGACGGTAGCTCAACTGCACGCGCGGATCGACGGCGGCAATACACTCGACCAGGTCGGCAGCGAGCGGGGAGGCGAGCAGGACGTTGACCAATTCAGACACTCCTCCTTGTATACCGTCCGCGCTCAAATCCGTTCTTGACTGGGCGCGGGCGACCTCGTTCAATCGTGCTGGGGACCGCCTCCAGCCGGGAGTTCGTTTGGAACGGAGGCGGCTGGAATTTAAAGTCGAAGCTGCGTGCAGTTCGTAACGACTTATGTAACGCTCGGAGCGTTGCTTCTTTGATGTTCCGAAGCGTTGGGTGGTGCCGAGTTCTGTGCAGTCTGCGGCGCCGGCGATGACCGGCGTCTGGGCGGCGGGCTCCGGCGCAGTTGGACCCGACACCTATATATCGGCGTGCTCGAGTCTCCGCACGCGGGTGCCAATGTGAAGTCGGGCGCCAGCGTACTC
>JAFAWJ010000141.1 GCA_019242065.1 Chloroflexota bacterium | reverse complement strand
GCCGTGACAGAGCTCGCCCTCCTCCTGGTGCTGACGTCCGCGCTCGCGCACGCTACCTGGAACTTCATCGCCAAGCGCGCCAGCGGCGGTCCGGTCTTCAACTGGCTGTTCGACCTGATGGCCGTCGGCGTGTGTTTACCCTTCGCGATCGGCCTGGTGGTCCTCCAGCCACCGCACCTGTCGAGCATGGCCTGGGTGTTCGTCGTCGTCAGCGCGCTCCTGGAGCTCGCCTATTTCCTGCTGCTCATGCAGGGTTATCGCGCCGGCGACCTGTCGCTCGTCTATCCGCTGGCGCGCGGCACCGGTCCCATGCTGGCGACGGCCGCCGCGGCCGTCCTCTTCGGCGAACGGCCGTCGCCCCTGGCGGTGTGCGGCATCGTGCTGATCGGCGTCGGCGTTTTCGTCCTGGCCGGTCCGCGTCAACTGCAAGCCGGCACCGCACGTCGCTCGATCGGCTTTGCGCTGCTGACGGGCATGGTCATCGCGGCGTACACCGTGTGGGACAAGCAGGCGGTCAGTCCGACCGGCGGCGCAATTCCGCCTCTGCTGTACTTCTTTCTGTTCACCGTGTGCCGCGCCGCCATCCTGACGCCATACGCCCTGACGCGGGTACCCACGATCCGGAGTGAATGGCACCTGCACCGCAACCACGCCTTCGGTGTGAGCGCGCTCAGCGCGATCTCGTACATCCTGGTGTTGTACGCGCTGACGCTCAGTCCAGTGAGCTACGTGGCGCCGGTGCGCGAGATTGGCATCCTGATCGGCGCGGTCATGGGCTGGCGCTTCCTGGCCGAGGGCGAAGGCGCTCGCCGGCTGGCCGGCGCGCTGACCATGGTGGCCGGCGTCGTGGCCCTCGCATTCGGCTAAACGGTGCTGGGCCAGGTTGGTGAATGGGGCCGCAACAGGCTGCGCGCCTCCACGAAATTGGCGATGAGCTCGAGTCCGGGCCGCTCGATGCCATGCTCGTTGAACGGACAGCCCCGCGTCTTCAGCCGCGCGCGTAGCGTAGCAACACCACTCCATTGTCAAACTGGCGTGTACCCTCGAGCCGCAGCGCCAGCCGGCTCTCCGAAGGCGGAAACAGGGCTCGGCCCGCGCCGAGAATCGTCGGGTGGACGTACAGGCGGTACTCGTCGATCAGTCCCAGGCGGCTGAAGGTGGCCACCAGGTTCGCCCCGCCGACCACCATGTCACCACCTGGTTGCCGCTTGAGCTCCTCGACCTCGGCCGGCACGACCTCGCGGACGATGGTGGTGTTCCAGTCGGCGTGCTGGAGGGTGCGCGAGTACACGATTTTCGGCATTTCGCGCCAGATGCGAGAAAACTCGCGCATCGGGGCGCTGCGGGCATGCTCCGGGTCGAGCCGCGGCCAGAAGTCGGCCATCAATTGATACGTGAGGCGGCCGTCGAGGAAGGCGCTCATGCGAGAGAGCTCGTCGTTGAAGTGCTGGTGGAGCTCGTCGCTGATCAGGTGCCAATCGAGCTCACGTTGCGGTCCCTCGAAAAAGCCGTCGAGCGACACCGAGAACATCATCACGATCTTGCGCACTCCCCCAGTATGCGCAACAGGGAACTTCAGCTATTTCGCCTTCGACTTCCGTGTGCGGGATTTCGGATTCCGCTTCACGAAATCCACGCCGCGCTGAACCCATTCCTGCAACTGCAGGTCGGTTGCGACGCCCGGGCTGGCCACGTACACCATCCCCACCATCGGCCGCCCGGTGAAGTCGAACGGCCGGACGTGTGGTCTGGCCACCAGGTCATCGAAGCCGTCAGGCCCGGTTTTCACCACCAGGTCGTCCTTGAGCACGCCGCAGCACATCTGGCCGCTGACCATGAACGTGACGCCGCCGAACATTTTCTTTTCGTCGACGTCGGGAACGCCGAGCAGCAGACCACGCACCCGCTCGGCGAGCGCCTCGTTATACGCCACCTGGCGATCATAGCGTCGCGCACCGCGTTATACGAGCCGCTCCAGAAATCGTTCGGGCTCAGACTCCACCTGCAGCTGATACCGCTGCGCCAGCGCGTTCGCCAGCCGCCGCGCCAGTTCCGATCGCGCCCCCGCGTCCATGCCCTCCCGCCGAACCAGGAAGTCGCGTACCAGCGTCGCGTCGGAGCTGGACAGCGTGTAGCCCCGCGGCGCCTCCTCGGCCTCAGCCGCCGCGACCGCCGTCAGCGCCGACAGCCGCCGCTGCGCACCTTCGCGCACCACCAGCGTGCCGCCGGCAAAATCGCCCAGCCGCCGCGCACGGCCATTGAGTAGCATCACCAGCACCCCCACGCTATAGCCGATCGGCAGCCAGTCGACGATGCGCACCAGGTTGCGAATGACGGAGTCGACGGGTCGAATCGGGTAGCCGCTTTCACGGATCACGCGCAGGCCTACCAGCCGTTTGCCGGGCGTCTGGCCGTTCCAGACGATCTCGAAGACCATGAAGTAGCCGCTGGTGATGACGAACGCGGCGAGGACCCACAACCCGAGCAACACCATGCCCGTCCCGCGCGAGACGCCTTCGACGAACGCGCCAATCGCCGCTGTGCCGCCCGCGAGCGCCGCGGTGAACACGAGCAGCACCACGCACTGAATGAGCATGTCCACAAGCACCGCGCCGCCGCGCGACCCGATGCCCGCGATGCCATACTCCAGGCTGACACGCTCAGGCGTGAGAACCGAGTAGTCTGCCGATGCCATCCCTCAGCAACTTTATCGCCACCCGCCAACCGCACTGGGTCGATCTCGAGGACCTGCTTGCCCGCAGCGATGGCAACGGTCTGCGCCACTTCGAGGCGGATGACGTCGAGCGGCTAGGTCGCGGCTACCGCCAGGTCATGTCGGACCTGGCCATTGCGCAGCGTGATTTCCCCGACGACCAGCTCACTCTGTGGCTCAACGGCCTCGCCTCGCGCGCGCATCTGCGCCTGTACCGCGCACCGGCCCCGTCGTGGCGGCGCCTTGGCCAGTTCTTCTGGTCCGACTTTGCCCGTCGCTTCCGCGCCGCGCGCCACTATCTGCTCGCCTCGGCCGTGCTGTTGTTCGTGCCGGCGTTGCTGGCGTATCTCAGCTCGTGGCTGGACCCCACGCTACGCACCGCGCTCGTGCCCGAAGAGCTGCGGCGCATCATGGAGAGCGGTCGCACCTGGACGGACATCGAGCCCGCGCTACGACCTGGCATGGCCTCGCTCATTTTCACCAACAACATCCAGGTGGCCTTCCTGGCGTTCGCCGGCGGCGTCCTGTTCGGCCTGGGCACCGTGTACGTGCTCGTCAGCAACGGTGTCATGCTGGGCAGCGTGCTGGGCGCGGCGCAGTTCTACGGCGTAGGGCCGCTGCTGTGGTCGTTTATTTCGCCGCATGGCTACCTGGAGCTGACGTGCATCGTGATCGCCGGTGCCGCGGGCCTGATGCTGGGCGACGCCCTGCTGCGAC
>JAFAWJ010000034.1 GCA_019242065.1 Chloroflexota bacterium | reverse complement strand
GGGCGCGTGCATTGCAGCCAGTCACCCAGAACCCACACTTCGCCTACAGTTCGCCACGCGTGCTGATGACTGCGCCAGCCGGGATTCACCCGACGGTTCCACCCATAGGTGGATGGCGGCGGTCGGTGAACGCGCGAGAGTGGCCATGCGACGGCTGCCACGGGTCGTCGACGACTTCAATGGAGACACATGACCTTGCGGATCGTGGTGGATCTGAATCGCTGCCAGGGCTATGGGCAGTGCGTCTTTCTGGCGCCGCGCACGTTCGAGCTGCACGGTGAGGAGGTTCTGATGTACGACCCGAGCCCGGACGACTCCGAGCGCGCGGCGGTCCTCCGCGCCGCCGCGGCGTGTCCGGTGCAGGCGATCCGTGTCGAGACGCTGGACGGCTCAGCATGAGCGCGGACGACACCACGTTCAGGACGAGCGGGCACGTCGTCATTGTCGGTGCGTCGCTCGCCGGGCTGCGAGCCGCGGAGAGCTTGCGGAAAGGTGGCTTCGAGGGCCGGCTGACTCTGGTGGGCGACGAGCCGTACGAGCCCTACGACCGACCGCCGCTCTCCAAGCAGGTCCTGACGGGTCGCTCCTCCTCCGACGCGACGACGCTACCGCAGGCGGCAGGGCTGAACGCCGAGTGGCGACTCGGCACGCCGGCTGTCGGACTGGACTTAGCTGGCAAACGCGTGCGCCTGGCGGGTGGCGAGGAGCTTGGCTTCGACCGTCTGCTGATCGCGACCGGCACGCGCGCCCGACCCTGGCCCAACCCGGCCGAGGCCGCTCTCGGCGGGGTACTGACTCTGCGCGGGCGTGACGACACCACGCGGCTCCGCCAGGAGCTCAACGCCGGGCCGCGCCGCGTCCTGGTCATCGGCGCGGGGTTCACCGGTTCCGAGATTGCCTCAGTGTGCCGCCAGTTGGGTCTGGCGGTGACGGTGACCGAACGCGCGGCAACACCGCTGGCCGGCGCGCTGGGTGGAGCGATCGGTGCGACCGCGGCCCGCTTGCAGCGCGAGCGCGGGGTCGACCTCCGCTGTGGAGTCAGCGTCACCTCGCTCGAGGGCGACGCTGCAGGTCATGTGCGTGCAGCGCACCTGGACGACGGGACGACGCTCGACGTGGACGTCGCCGTGGTTGCGCTCGGCGCCCAACGCAACACGGAGTGGCTCCGAAACTCCGGCCTCGGGGCGGGACCAGGGGGTGTCGCCTGCGACGCTGGCTGTCGTGTCTTCGACATGTACGGCATCGTCACCGACGACATCTTCGCCGCGGGCGACGTCGCTCGCACTCCGCACCCACTCTTCGGATTCGAGTTTCTTGCGCTCGAGCACTGGAGCAACGCGGTCGAGCAGGCGGAGGTTGCCGCGCACAATATGCTGCGCACCCAGTCAGAACGGCGCCCCTATCTCCACGTCCCTACATTCTGGTCGTTTCAGTTTGACGTCGGTATCAAGTCAGTCGGGGTACCTACCCTCGGCGAGGAGGTGGTCATCGTGCAGGGATCGATCGACGAGCGGCGCTTCGTCGCCGTCTACGGCCACGCCGGTCGCACGGTGGCCGCCGTTTCCTTTGACCACGGCAAGTGGCTCGACTTCTATAGGGATCAGATCGAGCGGGCTGCTCCGTTCCCACCCCAGTACCGCAACGTAGCGCAGCCGGAGCCGCGTCGGGTGCTGCCCGCCGAGTTCCCGGACCCGGCGGTACCCACCGAGAGCCCGATGATCGTGCGTACCGGTCACTCTCCGACGGAGCGTGCCTGGACGCTAATGCCGGCGCGAGGGGCGCGCCGATGACCACCCAGACGCAGGTGATGGCGCAGATCCTCGACTACGCCAATCGGGCTAACCCCTATCCGCTCTACGCGGAACTGCGGAAGACGCCAGTCTTCCGCGCGCCAAACGGCAGCTACGTCGTCAGTACGTACCGCGAAATCATGGCGCTGGTGCATGATCCGCGAATAAGCGCCGCCAATCCCAGCAACGAGGGCCCTAATCCCGCCTTCATTGGCATGGACCCGCCCGAGCACGACCGACTTCGTCGGCTGGCCACGAGCCACTTCGAGCAGACTGACGTGGTGCGCCCCAACCTGCTGCGCACCGCGACCGAGCTCATCGATGCGATGCAGAGCCACCAGCAGATCGACATGGTGGCTGATTTCGCGTACCCCTTGCCGGTCAGCGCAATCTGCCAGCAGCTCGGCGTGCCGCATGACGATGAGCCACGCTTTCACCCCTGGGCCGATGCGCTCGTCACCCAACTTGACCCGCGGCCTGGGCAACAGGAGCGCGTCGCTCAGGCCATGCAAGAGATGAACCAGTACATGGCGGACCTGGTCGAGCGCTTGCGCGTCGAGCCGGGCCCCGGACTCCTGTCAGGGCTAGCGGCCGAAGAAAATCTGACAACCGCGCAGGTCGTCGCCACCGGCAGGCTGCTGTTGATCGCCGGCCATGAGACGACAGTCAACCTGATTTCCAACGGGATGCTCACCTTATTGCGTCGGCCCGAGATCCTGGAACGCCTGAGCGACGAGCCGGAGTTGGCTCCGACGCTCGTCGAGGAGTTGCTCCGCTACGAACCGCCGGTGCAGCTCAATCCGAAGTACTCGACGCTGGACGACATCGAGGTGGCGGATGTCACCATCCCGAAGGGCTCGCACCTGATGCTGGCGCTGGCCGCCGCGAATCGCGATCCGAACCGTTTCGAGGATCCGGAACGCTTCGACCCGGAGCGGGAGGATAACGAGCATCTCGCCTTTCTCTCCGGTATCCACTATTGCTTTGGCGCCGGACTCGCGCGTCAGGAAGCGCAGGTTGCGCTGACTGAGCTCGCCCGTCGGCTGGAGAATCCACGACTTGTGCAAGACCCGCCGCCGTACCGACCGAATCCCGTGCTGCGAGGTCCCCGGCAGCTACCGATTGAGGTCGATGCCGTGAAATCCGCATAAACGCGATCTCGATTTCCGGGCGCTGGCGCTTCAACAGTCGGCCTGCTTGAACCGTTTGGATTGGACTCCTGCATGCAAAAACCAACGCAACAACTTCATGAACTGGGCCAGAGCCTCTGGCTCGACAACATCACTCGCAGTTTGCTGACCAGCGGCACACTGAGGCGCTACATCGCCGAGCTCTCGGTCTCTGGCCTGACCTCGAACCCGACGATCTTCGACAACGCCATGAGCAAAAGCGGCGACTATGACACCGCCATCCGCGACAAGCTTGCCGCGGGCAAGTCCGGCGAAGACCTGTTCTTCGAGTTAGCCCTCGAAGATCTCACCGCCGCCGCCGATCTGTTCCAATCTATTCACGCGGCGACGAACGGAGTCGACGGCTGGGTCTCCCTCGAGGTCTCGCCGAAACTCGCGTACGATACCGCGAGCACGATCGCCGCGGCGATTGACTTGCACGCTCGCGCCCAGCGACCAAACCTGTACATCAAGATTCCCGGCACACCCGAGGGACTACCGGCAATCGAAGAGGCAATCGTCGCGGGTATACCCGTGAACGTGACGCTGTTGTTTTCACCGGAGCAGTACCTCGCGGCTGCCGAGGCCTACCTACGTGGTCTGGAGCGACGGCTCGCAGCGGGTCAGAACCTGGGGGTCGCATCGGTCGCTTCACTGTTCATCAGTCGCTGGGACAAGGCCGTGGCTGACCAGCCGCCGGCTCTGCACAACATTCTCGGCATCGCGATCGCGAAGAAGACATACCGGGTGTACCGCGAATTGATCGGTTCGGCACGCTTCGGTCGGCTGGCCAATGCCGGCGCTCGACCTCAACGCTTGTTGTGGGCGAGCACCGGCACCAAGGACCCGGACGCTTCCGACGTGCTGTACGTCAAGGCGCTGCAGGCGCCGTACACGATCAACACCATGCCTGAGGCCACCCTGCTGGACTTCGCCGATCACGGCCAGATCGCCGACTTGCTCCCGGCCAATGGCGGTGACGCGGAGCAGACCCTGTTGCGTTTCGCGGCGGCCGGCGTCGACGTCTCCGCGTTGGCACTGCGGCTTCAGCAAGAAGGCGCCGCGGCGTTCGTCCAGTCCTGGAGTGAGCTTCTCGCAGGTATCGAGACCAAGAGCGGCCTGCTGGCCGGTGCGCGCTGAGAGTGACCTGATGACTGTTGAAACGCCGCGGATTATGGTTCAACCTCAGAGCGCGAGTGCACATGCTCCTGCCGATGTGCTGATCATTTTTGGCATTACAGGTGATCTGGCAAGAGTGATGACGTTTCGGTCGCTGTATCGTCTTGAGAAGCGCAGACTGCTCAAGTCTCGAATTCTCGGCGTCGCCGGCCGCGACTGGACGGTCGATCAGCTTCGCGAGCACGCACGGAAGTGCATCGTCGCGACTGGCGAACAGCTTGACAGCGAAGTGTTTGATCGCTTTGCGGCCAGGCTCTCCTACCTGTCAGGCAATCTCGCCGACGCCGCGACCTACCAGCGTCTGGCTAGCCAGGTGAACGGCGCCACATCACCGTTGTTCTACCTCGAGATCCCACCGTCCCTGTTTGCCACGGTGGTGAAGAATCTGCGTCAGGCGGGACTGACCGAGTCCGCAAAAGTCGTTATCGAAAAGCCGTTCGGGCACGACCAGGCGTCAGCGCGCGCGTTAGCGAGCGAGCTTCACGAGTATCTCGACGAGTCTCAGATCCTGCGCATCGACCACTACCTCGGCAAGATGGGCCTCGAGGAGATCCTGTATTTGCGGTTCGCGAATACCATGCTCGAACCGATCTGGAATCGCAACTTCATCGATAACGTCCAGATCACCATGGCCGAGCAGTTTGGCGTGGAGGATCGCGGCCACTTCTACGATCCGGTCGGTGCGCTCCGCGATGTGTTTGTCAATCATCTCCTTCAGCTGCTCGCCGTGACCGCGATGGAGGCGCCAGCGGGTGGCGATCCTGACACCCTCCAGGACTATCAGCTGGCGGTCTGGAGATCCATTCAGGCGGCCAATCCGAGCCACTATGTCCGCGGACAGTATGACGGCTATCGCAACATCGACGGCGTAGCGCCCGACTCGTCGACCGAGACCTTCGCTGCCTTGCGCGTCGACATCGAAAACTGGCGCTGGTCGGGGGTGCCCTTCTTCATTCGCGGTGGCAAGCGACTGCCCAGTACGCAGACCGAGGTGCGACTGGTCTTCAAACATTCGCCACGGCTCGGGTTCGGCCTGGCGCGGACGACGATGGACCCGGACCAGTTCGTCGTCAAGATCGGTCCTTCTACCGGAGTTCAGTTGACGCTGAACGCCC
>JAFAWJ010001146.1 GCA_019242065.1 Chloroflexota bacterium | reverse complement strand
CCGCTCGCTGGAGGACATCGCCCCGGCCGGGCACGCCCTCGGCCGGGCGATGCCGGTCCAGAGCTAACACGTCCGAGGGACGCTCCCACCACCTCGTGTGCTTCACAGCGGGCTGACGGGTACCGTAGCGAAGTTGCTACCAGAGGGGGACCCAGTGGCCCGTATACAGAACAAGCCGACCTGGACTGATGAGCCTGCCGAGCATGACTATGCCGCGGCGCGCACGTACCTGAGCCTGCTCATGCCACCCGATACGGCTCAGGCCGTTGCGGACCGACTGCGCGCCGCCGAGGCCGTCACGTTTCAACCGAAGGACCTGCTGCGGGCGAGTCGCTTGCCGACACTGCCCGCATCCGATGGCGACGTCGCATCCGATCTCAAGAAGATCAAGCATGGCGAGCCGCTCTCGCCCGTCCTCCTGGTGCGCGGCGCCTGGAGCGCACAGGGGCGCCCCCTCGAGATCGCCGACGGGTACCACCGGGTGTCGGCCAGTCTCAGCGTGGACGAGAACGCGGAAGTGCCGTGCCGCATCGCGGACGTCTGAACGGCAAGTACTGCCGGCGACGACTGCCGCGCATCAGCGCCGTGATCAGGAACTGGTGTCCTGGAACTCGGTGTCCACATTTGCGTTCCACGGGTCCCCCCTCGAACTGGCGGTAGATGTTGCGACCGGTGGCATGCCCGGAGGGATCAGTCGGAATGTTCTCGAGGTACGCTAATGCCGAGCCTGAACCACTCCAGTCTTGCAACGGACCCAGATTGCTCCCGCATCCTCTGACGTGAAGCTCACCGCGTAGCACACTTGCGTGTCAGCCAGCGATCGATTGCCGAAGGGAGCGTTGTGTGCCCAGAACTTGACCGTGGGGGCGTGCGTCGGCGCCACCAGGCCGGACGGTCCGTAGCTGTCGGCGCACCAAAAGCCAAAGACGGCGCAGTCCGCGCTGTCGTATGCCTCGCTTTTGCCAGGTCCGGGGAGGCGCCGGGTGAACAGGTCTAGGCCCTCATTGTTCGTCCCGCAGCCTACGACACGACAGCCCGTCTCGCGGGGCCAAGTGTGCCAATAACGGAATGCCAGGCTCTGCGCCGCCGAAGCACAATGTCTGGCAAGGGAAATCGCATGGAACGCACCGCGGCGCAACGACAGCAGGCCATTCGCGACGCGGTGCAGGCCGAGTCGGCGACCGAGCCATCGTGAGTGCTGGCTATACCGACGCCCAGTGGGCGGGCCTGGCATTCGTCGTGCTCGGGGTCATGCTGGGCATCTCGGTACTCGTGCGTCGCTACGTCGGCGTCCTCGGCGCACTTTTCATTCCGGCGTCGGTCATCGCCGGCTTCCTTATTCTGTTCCTGGGTCCGCAGATTCTGGGGGCCCTCACAGGCACCGCGGGGTTGATCCCCGCGCCCATTCTCACGGTCTGGTCGAGCCTGCCCAGTCTGCTGATCAACGTGGTGTTCGCCGCGGTGATGCTCGGCAAACGCTTGCCGCCCTTGCGTGCGATGTGGAACGATTCGGCGGCCCACTTCATTCTCGGGAGTGTCTTTTCCTTCGGACAGTTTGCCCTGGGCGGCCTGGCGGTCGCGCTGGTCCTCACGCCACTCTTCGGACTGAATTCGCTTGCCGGATCGATCCTGGAGTTGTCGTTTGCCGGCGGTCACGGCACGATCGCCGGAATGGGTCCGCTGCTTGCCGAAGGCGGCGCGCCAGAGTTGATCGACCTGGGGCTGGGATTGGCGACCATCAGCATGGTGACCGGAGTGGTGTGTGGCTCGTTTCTGGTGCGCTGGGCCGTGTCCAATCCACGGATTCCGGTCGCCCGCACCTCGCCTCCACAGCGCCAGGAGCAGTACGACGTCGACGAACTCCAGGTCGCTCCCGCGGACGGCCCGAGCGAAGCAGTTGACCATGGGCTGGGCAGCGTGACAGCGGCGTTCATGTTCATGGCCTGCGCGATTGCCATCGCGATCGTGCTGCTGGAACTGGTGCGCTGGGTCACTGGCCTGGTCGGGGTGCACGTATTCGACGATTTCCCGCTTTTTCCCTTGACGGTCATCGGCGGTTTCATCGTCCAGATGTTCATGACCGCGCAGGGTGGTGAGCAGCTCATCGATCGCGCGGCAGTCTCAGGCATTTCGGCCATCGCCCTGGACGCACTCATCGCCTGTGCGATCGGAACGATGTCACTTGCCACGCTGGGCGCCAACGTGCCAGCGCTGGTAATCCTGACGGTGCTCGCCGTAGCCTGGAGTGTGGTCGGCGCACTGTGGCTGGGACCTCGCGTGCATACCAGGAACTGGTTCGAGCACACCATTGCCGATTTCGGGCAGTCCCAGGGCAACGTCGCGACCGGCTTTGTGCTGGCGGACATGTCAGATCCCGCGCGGTCCACCAGGGCGGTGGATGCGTACGGGTACAAGCAACTGACCTATGAGCCGCTGCTCGGCGGCGGACTGCTGACCGCGCTGTCGATACCCCTGCTCGAGCAGATTGGTCCGCTGGCGTTCGGAGTCCTGTCGCTGGTGGTGACGGTGGCGCTCATCGCCTGGGGCATCCTGCGCAGCCGCTCATTCCAGCGCTCGACCTCGTGAGCGTCAGTACAACGCAGTCGAACCCAGACGTTCGCGCCAGAGCGATTCAAGGGCGTCGAGATCCTCTCGAATGCGCGTTGGGGTCATCTCTGGCGTGACGTCGAGGACCTCGAGAATCTCGAACGTGAACGCGTCGATACCGTATTGGCGGACGTCCTTGCCGAGGCGATGGTCCAGGGCACCAGGCGAATTCGTAGCGCGAGCGAAGTCGAGTTTGGCGCGAACGCTCGGCAGATTCAGAGCCGAGCCCAGCAGCGCCTTGTCCGTTCGCTGGTTCACGATGCGGTACACCCCCGCCTCTGGCGGCCGCCGCTTGTAGTCGTCGACGAGCTGTTTCCTTCGAGATTGCGCCACCAGCACAACCATACACGGCGCAGACGGCCGGCCCGCCGACCAGACCTCTACTTGGCAGCCTGCCCGGCAGGTTGGACGGCCAGCTGATAGATCGTTCCCTGCAGGCTGAGATAGTCGATCGCGCCATCGTCGCCAGGTGTAACCAGTGCCCCGCTCGTCATCTTGGGCAAACTGTCCGAGCGCGCCAACTCCTGGCCAGTCGCAGCATTCCTGAAGACCACCTGCTCGTCCGTGTAGTCCTGCAGACAGCTCATGAACGGACACGGCCCAACGATATCCGTGGCCAGAAACACCCGCTGATCCGACGGACCGATCAGGGTCCATCCACGGACGGATCGAGCTGGCACGACGTCGGTGCGACGGGCACCGGTGACAGGTTTGGCACCTGGGCCTGCCAACCCAACAGGCCGATCGATGCGAGACCGAGAAGGGGTAGCAGCGCGATGTGTGGGGCGATCAAGGTACCCGTTTGTGGACGATCGACATAGCTGGTGAAAGAGGATAACGACGGCTGGACGAGCGCACCGCGTCCTCAGGTGACAAATCGGCAGGCGCTCCGGATAATAGGTGACCTCGCATGGCCAACGCAGACCGTCGAAGCACCCTGGTGGACTGCTATGCGAACGCCGCGGCGATCGTGTCCGGAATTACAGCTGAACAGCTCAGCCACCCCACACCATGCCGCGAATACGACGTTGCCGCTCTGATTGACCACCTGGTTGAAGCCGGCCACCGGGCAGCCGCTCTGGGACGTGGACAGGCGCCCCCGGCTGGAGACGTGTCCCCCCACGTGGAGCTGTTCAACGCGCCCGCTCAGTTACGGCGCGCCGCCGCGGATGCAGCAGATGGATGGAGCGACCATTCCCGATTCTCATCGACATTCACCATGCCCTGGGGCGAGGAGTACACCGGGGCCACCCTGGTTGACATGTATGTGGCCGAGTTGGCGGCCCACGCCTGGGACCTGGCCCGTGCTACGAGGCAGCTCGACCGGTTGACCCGCCCGGATTTGCCGATGACGGGCGCAGTCAGCACTCCTGGGCGGGCGAACGCTAGAGGTCGACGACAACTTTGCCGTGCACGTGCCGGCCGGCTTGCAGCTCGACCGCGGCGCGGATCTGTTCCACCGGAAACGTTGCCGCGATGGGCACACGCAGCTGGCCCGTTGCGACCAGGCGCGCAACCTCCTCGATGGCGCCGGGAGCGGCGTTCGCACCATTCGCCGGCGTGATGCCGTCGACCTGTGCAGCGATCGTCGTGATGCGCTCGTCCGGCACGCCGAGTTCGCGTGCCGCCTGGACCGTGTCCGTCCCATAGAGGTCGATCGCCGCGGTGACACCGCCGGGTGCCAGCGCGCGTATCCGATCGACGAGGCCGTCCCCATAGGCAACCGGCTCGGCGCCGAGGGCACGCAGGGCGTCGGCCGACGTCGCCGAG
>JAFAWJ010000267.1 GCA_019242065.1 Chloroflexota bacterium | reverse complement strand
ATCCTGGCTCTGGAAATATTCGAGCACCGGGTGATCGTCCGTCAGGACGGGACCCCGTCCCGCGTAGGCGTGCAGTTGGGCGGTCGTCCCACGGAACTGGGCCAGCACGTCTGGCGCGTGGTTGAAGCCGACTTCCGCCAGGCTGGCGCGCGCGGCAGGATCAGCCAGGCGCGCCTCCAGCTCGGCGCGGCTGATGGTCAGCGGCTCGGGTGAGCCGATCAGCAGATCATCCGACAGCCACAGCGTGGCATTCGGAAAGGCCTGCAAGAACGTACGCGTGATCAGCGAATGCTCGAATGCCGTGCCCGGCGAGACCCACTGGACCATGATCCCATGCGGCGACAGTGATCGGGCCACGAGCGAGAAGTACTCGACCGAGTACAGGTTGGTCGCCCCGGCATCGTAGGGGTGCACGACGTCGGCCGTGACCACGTCGAACGGCTGTCGGTTGCGGAGCAGGTAGTTGCGACCGTCGTCGATCGTGACATGCACGTTTGGTCGCTGCAAGACATCGGCGTTGGCCACGTGGAAAAACGGCGCCGCCTGGACGACGCTCTCCGAGAGCTCCACGACGTTCACGTCGGTCCCGGCGTGCTGCGCCAGCGCGCCGGGCGTGGCGCCGGCGCCCAGACCGACGACGAGCACGCGCGGCTGGCGGTTCGGCGCCAGCAGCGCCGCCAGGTGACCCATCACGCGGTGATAGCGGACCAGGTCCGGTGAGTCGTTCGTCTGGCCGCGTCTGTTTGTGAACAGCGTCTGGATGCCATCGGCATCCCTGGCCACGCTGACGGTGTTTTCCAGGCCTTCCCAGTACGCCAGGAGCTGCTGATCGGGAAAGTGCTCGTGGAAGACGAGCTCGTGAACCGGCGGGCTGAGTGCGCCCGCGACCAGGACCAGGGCCGCCGCGGCCGTGCTCAGCCCGGCGATGAGGCGCTGTCGCGCCACGTTCAGGAGCAGCCCGCCGAGGACGATATTCAGCGCCGCCAAAACCAGCAGCGCGTGATGCGCGCCGAGGAGCGGGACCATGACAAGCCGCCGGCCAGGGAGCCGACGATCGCTCCGGCCACGTTGCCGGCGTACACGCCACCCAGGCGACGGCCGAGGGCGGTGCTGCCGGCCGCCCACAGGCGGGCAGCCACGGGGAAGGTCGCGCCCATCAGCAGGGCGGCTGGCAGGACGGTCAGCACGCACAACGTCGCCATCAGGCGCAGGTCGGTGCGCACGAAGCGGGTCAGGAACAGCGGCCCGTTGGCGCGGATGGTCGACAGCAGGTCAAAGGCGAAGCCGAAGGTGAGGAGGGCCGCGACCGCGGCCACGCCGATCCCGATTTCCAGGAGGCCGAAGGTCGTTGCTGCCAGGCGGGCGGAGGATTGCCAGCGCATCAGGAGGGCGCCCAGGCCGCCGCCGAGAGCGATGCCGGCGAGCACGGTCGCCAGCATGAGGACGAAGCCGTAGATGCTGCTGTCGAACAGGACGGCCAGGATGCGGGACCAGACGACCTCATAGGCGAGCGAGACGGCGCCCGAGACGCTGAAGGCGAGCAGGGCGGCCACGGCGTACGCGGACGTTCGAGGGCGGGCGCCCTCGTCAGCTGCCTGGACATCTCCGTCTGGCGAGCCGCTGGCGCTGGCGCGGTTGTCAGCTGCGTGGGCATCTCCCGCTGAGCGGCCGAGAGCGCTGGCGCGGTTGTCGGCGGCGGCGTGCGCGGCTGGCGGGTGAGGCGCGCTGGGCTGACGGCGGGCAGCGGGATGCAGACGGTCGACGATCAGGCCGCCCAGACCCGCGAGCGTGTTGGCGCCCGCGGCGCACACGATCGTCTCGCTCAGACCCAGGCTCCCGATCAAGACGAAGCCCGAAACCAGACAGCCGACGATGGCGCCGCAGGTATTGGTGGCGTACAGCAGGCCCATGGTCCACGCGTCGTCGCGCGAGACCTGGACGGCTGAGTCGGCCGTGCGCGCGGCGCGCAGACCGCGCACAGCCAGTGGCAGGGTGGCGCCCATCAGGGCGGTGGGCACGAGCAGGACGGCGAAGGCTAGCCCGGCGCGCAGGGTGCCGGCGACCAGCGGCGCCTGCGTCGGATCCAGCACGCCCGCCGCGGACGCGTACAC
>JAFAWJ010000239.1 GCA_019242065.1 Chloroflexota bacterium | reverse complement strand
CTGGGCCATGGGGATGACCTGGCTCGGCTACTTCCTGGGCAACCTGATCCCCGCCAAATATCTGGAGCCAGTCGTCGCGCTGATCATCATCGTGTCGGTCGCGCCACCCATCATCCACTTCCTGCGGGACCGAAAAAAGGCGTCACTTACCCGCGCCTGACCGACAATTACCGGCGTCTCATCAGGTACAAGCATGAACGCACTCAAGACGACCGCACTCCTGGCCACCCTGACGGCCCTCCTGGTGGCCATCGGCTATTTCCTGGCCGGCTCGAGCGGCATGGTCCTGTTCTTCATCCTCGCCGTGGTCATGAACATCAGCGCCTACTGGTTTTCAGCCGACATCGCCCTGCGCATGGCCAACGCGCGTCAGGTCACCGAAAACGAGGCGCCGCAACTCTTCCAGATCATCTCTGAAGTCGCCACCGAGGCCCACCTGCCAATGCCCCGTGTGGCCATCATCGACAGTCCATCGCCCAACGCCTTCGCCACCGGCCGAAATGCCAATCACGCCGTCGTCGCGGTGACCACCGGTATCCTCGGCATCCTGAACCGCGACGAGCTGCAGGGCGTGCTCGCGCATGAGCTCGGCCATGTCCGCAACCACGACATCCTGATCGCGAGCGTCGCCGCCACGATTGCCGGCGCCATCACCATGCTGGCGCACGCCGCCCAGTGGGCGATGATCTTCGGCGGGTTCGGCGGCGGTCGGGACGACCGCAACAGCAACGTCTTTGCCGACCTGCTCCTGATCATCCTGGCGCCGCTGGCGGCGATGCTCATCCAGTTGGCCATCTCACGTTCGCGCGAATATGGCGCCGACGATACCGGCGCCCGCATCATCGGCAATCCCGAGGCGCTGGCCAGCGCGCTGGAGAAGCTGGAGATGGCGACCAGCGTGCGGCCGCTGGACGTCAACCCGGCCGTGGCGCACATGTTCATTGTCAATCCGCTGAAGGGCGCCAACTTCAGCGGCCTGTTCAGCACCCACCCACCCCTCGAGGATCGAATTCGCCGACTGCGGGCCATGAGTCTCGCGCGCATCGATTAGGCTCTCACAGGAGAACGTGTCGCCCCTCGTCGGCCTGCTCGTCGTCGTTGTCCTGGTCGCGGCGAACGGGTTTTTCGTCGCAACCGAATTTGCCCTGGTCTCGTCGCGCGCGACGCGTATCGACCAGATCGCCTCCGGCGGGAACCGCGCCGCGCGGCTGGTTCAGAAGGCGAAAGACAACCCCACCCGTTTCATTTCGGGCACCCAGCTTGGCGTTACCGTCGCCAGCCTGCTGCTGGGCGCCGTCGGTGAGCAGACGTTCGCGGCCATCGTTCAGCCCATCCTGGATCAGATCCTGGTCTGGGTCGGACAGGACCCGGCCGCCCCGGGCCAGATCACCGTCACCGCGCACGCGATCGCCTCGGTCCTGGCGCTGGCAGGCATCACCTTCATCGACCTGGCCCTCGGCGAACAGGTGCCCAAGGTCCTGGCGCTGCAGCGCTCCGAATCGATCATCCTGTTTGCAATCCAGCCCGTCGCCGTGTGGGCCTGGATCTTCCGCCCGTTCATCAGCCTGCTGTACTGGTTCACCAATGTGATCGTGCGTGCCATCGGCCTGGACGATCGCGGTGATCAGCACGCCGTGCATTCGCCCGAGGAGCTGCAGCTGCTGGTCACGCAGACGGCTCGGGCGGGCTTGCTCTCGGGCGCCGAGCGCGAGCTTGTGCAGCGGGCGTTTTCGTTCAGCGACCAGACGGCCGCTGAAGTGATGGTGCCGCGCACGGAGATCATCGCCGTGTCGATCGACACCACCGTGCAAGACGCGCTGCGCGTGGCGCAGCGCTATCGGCACACGCGCTTTCCGGTGTACGAGAAGACCATCGACAACGTCGTCGGGGTGCTGTCGACCAAGGACCTGCTCGGCCTGGCGGCGCGGCGCGGGCCACGCTCTGGGCTGAACGACACCAGCTTGCGGCGCCTGGTGCGGCCGCCGCTCGTCGTCCCTGGTGGCGCCTCGGTGATCGAGGTCCTGGCCCGGATGAAGGCGGCGCGCCAGCCAATGGCGATTGTCCTGGACGAATTTGGTGGCACTGCCGGCATCGTGACACTCAAGGACCTCGTCGCGCGGTTGCTCGGCGACGTCGGCGACGAATACACCCCGGCGACGCAGGAGGTGCGCGCGCTGACCGACGGCACGATCGTCGCCGACGGCCTGGCGCTGGTCGAGGACGTCAACAGCCAATTGGGGACGCACTTCGACGCCAGCGAGGTCGATTCGCTAGGGGGCCTGGTCTTTTCCGAGCTTGGCCGCAAGCCTGTGGTGGGCGATGAGGTCGAGCTGGATGGCGGCTACAAAGCCCGAGTCGAGCGCCTGGACGGCCTGCGCATCGCCCGCGTCCGCCTCATCCCAACCAAACGCGGCCCGCCGCCCGAACCCGGCGTCGCCGAGCTCAGTCCCAACGGTACCGAACACTAGGGAATAGCATTTGCCCTATGGTGCTGAAGTCGATCAACCCCACCACCGAGGCGGTGGTCGAGACGTTCGAGGAGTTCTCCACGGCGCAGATCGACGCCGCTGTCCAGCAGGCGTACGACGCCCAGCGTCACTGGCGCCTGACCTCGTTCGGCGAACGCTCTGCGCGCCTGCAGGCCACCGCCCGCGTCCTGCGCGCCCAGAAGTCGCGCCTGGCCGCCCTGGCCACCCGTGAAATGGGCAAGCCGATCGTCGAGGCTGAGGCCGAAGTCGAAAAGTGCGCCTACAACTGCGATTACTACGCCGAGCACGCCGCCGCCTTCCTGGCCGACGAGCACGCCGAGATGAACCTGTCCGACAGCTTCGTCGCCTTCCAGCCGCTCGGCGTCGTGCTGGCGATCATGCCCTGGAACTTCCCGTTCTGGCAGGTATTCCGCTTCGCCGCCCCGGCCCTGATGGCCGGCAACGGCGCGGTCCTGAAGCACGCCTCGAATGTGCCCAGCTGCGCCCTGGCCATCGAAGACGTCCTGAAAACGGCCGGCCTACCCGACGGCCTGCTGCGCACACTGCTGGTGCCCGGCTCCGGCGTCGAGCCGCTGATCGCCGATCCGCGCATCGCCGCCGTGACGCTGACGGGTTCGAGCGAGGTCGGCGAGCGCGTCGCCGGCGCGGCCGGCCGACAGCTCAAAAAGCAGGTGCTCGAGCTGGGCGGCTCTGATCCGTTCATCGTCCTGGCCGACGCGGATCTGGATGCCGCGGTCAAGGTCGCCGTCCGTGCGCGCAACCAGAACAACGGCCAGAGCTGCATCGCCGCCAAACGCTTCATCGTCGAGGCCGCAGCTGCCGACCAGTTTGCCGAGAAATTCGCCGCTACGGTCAAGGCGCTGCAGGTCGGCGACCCGATGGAGCGCGAGACGAACGTGGGTCCGCTGGCGCGCGGCGACCTGCGCGACACGCTGGCGACGCAGGTCGAACGCTCCGTCAAGGCCGGCGCTCACGCGCTGACGGGCGGCGCCGCGCTGGACGGCAAAGGCTACTTCTACGCGCCCACCGTCCTGGACGGCGTCAGCGAGGACATGCCGGCCTTCCGCGAGGAGACCTTCGGCCCCGTGGCGGCCGTCATTCGCGCCCGTGACCCCGAGGACGCCGTGCGCCTGGCCAACGATACCGAATACGGCCTGGGCGCCGCCCTGTGGACGACCGACCTCGAGCGCGGCAAGGCCCTGGCGCGCCGCATCGAAGCGGGCAGCGTGTTCATCAACGGCATGGTTGCCTCCGACCCCCGCATCCCCTTCGGCGGCATCAAACGCAGCGGCTACGGCCGCGAGCTCGGCGCCTACGGTATCAAAGAGTTCACCAACATCCAGACCATCGTGGTCGGCCAGCCCGTCGCCCCATCCCCGCCCGCCGAATGACGCCAGTCATCGCCGAGCTTCTGGCCTCGGTCGAGGGTGCGCGCGACGAGATTGTCGATCTGCTCCAGGAACTGGTGCGCATTCCCAGCGTCAATGCGGGACCGCGGCCGGATACGGGCAACGAGACGCTCGTGTGCGATGTGTTGCGGACCAGGCTCGAGCGGGCGAGGATCGCCTACGCGGTGCATGAATCGGCGCCCGGGCGGGGCAACCTGATCGCGCATATGGGCCGGCCCGGCGGGAAGCGGCTGCTGTGCATGTCGCACACCGACGTCGTGCCCGTCGAAGACGAAACACTCTGGGAGCACCCGCCGTTTTCGGGCGCCATCGACCGCGGCCGCATCTATGGCCGCGGCGCCGACGACGACAAAGCGGACGTCGCGGCGTACTGCATGGCCATGGTCCTGCTGCGGCGTGCCGGCGTCGATCTCCAGGGCGAGCTCGTCTGGCTGGCCTCGGCCGACGAGGAGTCCGGTGGTCGCTGGGGCGCTGGCTGGGTGGCCGACCACCTGCCAGATGCCGTGCGCGCCGACGTGGCCGTCAACGAGGGCAGTGGCGTGCCCATCCAGACGGACGGTGGCCTGGTGTACTCGGTGTCGCTGGGCGAGAAGGGCCGCCTCGAAGCCCGCGTCACCCGCCGCGGCCGCTCCGGTCACGCCTCGGTGCCGTGGCGCGCCGACAACCCAGTGCCCGTCGTGGCCGAGGCCATCCAGCGGATTGCCGCCTACGAGCCCGAGATCGACGTGTCGCACCCCTATTTCCGCGCGGTGCTGGCCGGCCTCGGCTACGCGCAGGCGCCCACCGCCGAAAACATCGACCGTATCGCCGAAGGCCTGCCGGATCAGGCCCTCGGCTCGTACCTCAAGGCCGCCTCGCGCATGACGGTCACGCCGACCATGCTCCAGGCGGGCGTCAAATCCAACAGCATCCCGGACCGCGCCACCCTGGTCTGCGACGTTCGAGCGCTGCCCGGGCAAGACGACGCCTTCGTCAAGCGTGAGCTCGAAGACGCCTTGCAAGGCCTGGATGTCAGCGTCGAGGTCGACTACACGGCGGTCTCGAATGCCTCGCCACCGGATTCACCCTTCCTGGATACCATCCGCGCGGCCCTGGGCGACGCGCTCGGTACCCGCGACTTCAAGGTCATCCCCTCGCTCACGGTCGGCTTCACCGACTCGCGCTTCATCCGCCCGCTCGGCGCCGAGGTCTACGGTTTCGCGCCGCACCACCCGCAGGCCGAGCGCCTGCGATCCGGCGTGCACGGCAACAACGAGTTCATGGAGATCGACTCGCTGCTGCTGCGCACCCGCTGGGCGGTGGCGCTGGCGGTCGAGACGCTCGGAATCTAGACGGCGGGCCCGGCGCTGGGCGGCGGCGAGTCGTCGTCGGCCTTGCGCTGCTGCAGGTATTTCTCGACGGCTTCGACCAGCGCCTTGCCGCTCGGCAGGCCTGGCGGAGCATCTGGCGGCGGCCGATCCGGATCTGGATCTGGCGCTCGCCAGTGCGCGCGACTGCGCGTCTCGAATGCCTGGTCCTCGTCGTCGTCGTCCTCTTCTTCTTCCTCGAGCATCTCCTTGAGTTGCTCGGCCAGCTCAGGATGCTCCTCGAGCGCCGCCTCGACGTCGTGGAGGAACGTGTCGGCGACGTCGCGTAGCCGCTCGACCTCTACCGGTAGCTGCGTCACGCGATTGGTGGCTTCCAGCAACGCCAGCGCCGCGACGGGATTGCCCGCCTGGAGATAGGGCGGCGTGGCCACCCACAGGCTGACCGCCGACATGCCGCCCGCCGCCGCCGCGTGCAGCAGGGCGGTGACGAAGGCGGTCGGCCCCTCGTAGTCCGTGTCCTGCAGCTCGAGGTCGCGCAGGCGCTTGCCGAGCGCGGGGTCCAGGGTGCGACGGACGACCGGCGCTACGTGATGCGTCACCGGACCGACGTACGCTCCCAGCGTCAGCATCGACTGGGCGCCAGCGGCGCGAGCGTAGTTGATGATGGCCGGCGCCAGCTCAGGCCAGCGGAAATGCGGCTCGGGACCGATCAGGATCAGCAGGTCCCGCTCGGCGGTGGGCAGTTGCACCGGATAAAACGCGACCTTCGGGTATTCGAGCGACCAGCGCCGACCGTCGGGCGAGCGCGTCGAGAGCGGGCGCGCCACGGTGAAGTCGTAGCACGCGGATGGGTCCAGCATGGCGGACGCGGGCGGCGCGGGATCGCCGAGCAGGTGCCGCAAGGCGATACTCGCGGCGCTGCCAGCATCGCCCCAGCCGCCGAAGCCGGCGAGGAGGACGGGCTGTCGGAGGCCGCCTGGCGGCTCGCCCAGAACGAGCTGCATCGACTGAGTCTACCCCGTTAGCACCTCAGTCAGGGTGAACGACGGCCGCCAGGCGGCGGGTGATGGCCGCTGGTTCGGGGTGACTCCAGATATTGCGTCCGAAGGCGACGCCCGCGACGCCCGCTGACAACGCCTCACGCACCTGGCGGACAAGGGCGTCCTCGTCAGACGTACGCTCGCCGCCCAGGATGACGACGGGAACGGAGGCGCCCTCGACGGCGCGCTGCATGCTCTGGGGGTCGCCCGTGTACAGGGTCTTGACGTAGTCGGCGCCCATCTCGGCTGCCTGGCGGCACACGCGGGCGATGTTGGCGGGAGTGTGCTGCTCGCGCTGCTCGAAGCCGCCCGGGATGACCTCCGCCTGAAACGGCATGCCCCAGCGATCGGCCAGCAGCGCGTAGCGCTCCAGCGCCGTCCACTGCGCCGCGTCGCTCGAGGCGGCCAGCACTTTCACCGAGTCGGCGCCCAGTCGCAAAGCGTTAACGATCTGCTCCTCGGGTTCGGGCGCGTGCACGTCCAGGCTGAGCACCAGCGCCGCTCGACCCAGCAGTCCGGGCGTCTGCGCCGCGCGGCGCCCCGTGCCGAAGGTGGTCATCACCGCGTCGGCGCCCGCGCCCACGACAGTGGCCATCGTCGCCAGGTCCAGGCCGTCCACGTGACCCAGGAAGATGGCGTGGTCCATGGCCACCAGCAACAGGCGGCCGTCCGGCCCGAACAGCCGGCGCATTCTGAGGGCTTTGCTCATGTCATTTTTCTGCTTGGAGTGTAGTGACCAGCCACTCGGTGGCATGCCGCAGGCCTTCTGTCTGGCGCTGGCCGAAGTTGTGGCCCGTGCCGGCCAGCACGTAGATCTGGATGTGGCCATTGCGGGCGGCGATGTTCTGAAGCACCGCCAGCGGCCCGAGCCGGTCATGGTCGCCCTGGACGATCAGCGTGGGACAGCGCACGGCCGCGAGCGCGGCCTCGTCGTCGGGTCGTGGATGGTCAGGTGGCGAGATCGGGTGGCCGAGCACGACCAGTGCCGCCGGAGGCTCGATGGCCGCCAGGCGGGTGCAGATGCGGCCGCCAAAGGAGCGGCCGACGAGCACGATTTGTCGCGCGCCGCCGTCGAGGACCGCATCGCGCACGCGGCGCAGCTCGTCGAGCTCGGGCGTGAAATCCGCGGTGGGTCGCTTGCGCGAAAACGCCATCGCCCGCGGTGTGATCCCCACGCCGGTCAACTGGGCCGCCATAGCCCTGACGATGGGTTGCTCTACAGACCCGCCATATCCCGGAACCAATACCGCCGCGACCGTCAGCTCAGTAGCCCCGCAAGGTCGTGTTTGGCCTCCAGAATCCCCGCCCACAGGTCGCCCACCTCGCGCAGTCGCTCGGGTGCGCTCAGCAGCGTGAAGTCCGTCGGAAACACCCCGCTGCCCACTTCTTCCCAGCGCAGCGGCATCGACACCGCCGCCCACGGCAGCACCCGCGGCGAGTAGATCGACGCCAGCGTCTTGCCCCGCACGTTC
>JAFAWJ010000743.1 GCA_019242065.1 Chloroflexota bacterium | reverse complement strand
CCAGGTCCTGGATGCGCGTGGCGAGCTCCAGCCAGTCCTGGGCTTGCAGGCGCCGGAATGGAACCTCTTCGACACGCGCGATGCCACTCAGTTCGGGAATGCGACCAGATTGTCGGTCAAGTGGTGGGGTTGGCTTCGCCTTCCATGCCGAGCCCCCAGATGCGCTCGAGGTCATGGCGCGAGTAGTGCTGGAACGCCATCAGCGTATGGGTGCGCCCGACGCCGGGCACCGCGGCGATGTGCTTCGGGACAACCTCGGCCATCTGCTCGTAGTGCTTGACGCGCACCAGCGCGACCAGGTCGTACTCACCCGTCACCGAGTAGACCTCGGCCACGTCGGGAATATCGGCCAGCGCCTCACCCGCGGCGGCGGTCTGGCCCGGCTCGGTGTGGATCAGGACGATAGCCGTGATCATGCCTTCGGGCCACCAGCCTACCAGAGATCCCCGGGCTTGAACGCGCTAGCATGACGGCCTTCAGCGAGTACGTGTTGAGCCAGTACAGGTTGGATGCGGACGACGCCCGCGCGCGCGACAGCGCCGACGCGTTGCGCGGTCTGCGAGACCGCTTCTATCTCACAGCCGGCCAGATCTATATGGACGGCAACTCGCTTGGGCCACTTTCGAAAGACGCGGAGTCCAGCGTGCTGGCCGCCCTGCAAGACTGGAAGGAACACGCCATCGAGGGCTGGACCGCCGGCGAGCGACCGTGGTTCTGGATGGGTGAGGCGCTTGGCGCCCTCCAGGCCCAGTTGGTCGGCGCCGAGGCTGATGAGGTGGTGACCACTGGTGCCATCACCACCAACCTGCATCAGTTGCTGGCCACCTTCTACCGCCCCACCGGCCGCCGCACGCGCATCGTGGCGGACGAGCTCGACTTTCCGTCGGACGTCTACGCGCTGCAGAGTCACCTGCGACTGCACGGCTACAACCCGGCCGAGCACCTGGTGCTGGTGCGCAGCCGCGACGGGCGAACGATCGACGAGGACGACGTGATCGCGGCGATGACCGACGACGTGGCCGTGGTCTGGCTGCCGAGTGTGCTGTATCGAACTGGACAGTTGCTGGACCTCGAGCGCCTCACGCGCGCGGCGCACGCGCGCGACATCTTGATCGGCTTCGACCTGGCGCACTCGGCCGGCAGCGTGCCACATCGGCTGCACGCGTGGGGCGTGGACTTTGGGGTGTGGTGCACCTACAAGTACCTGAACGGCGGCCCTGGCGCCGTAGGCGCCCTGTACGTGCACCGACGTCACTTCGGTACCCGCCCCGGACTCGCCGGCTGGTGGGGAGGCGACAAGGCGCGGCAGTTCGAGATGTCACTGGCCTTCAGTCCGGCCAGCACGGCCGGCGCCTGGCAAATCAGTACGCCCTCCGTGCTCGGTGCCGCGGCCCTGTACGGCTCGCTGCGCATGATCAGCGAGGCAGGCCTGGAGGTGCTACGCGAGAAATCGCTGGACCTCACGGGTTACCTGATGTTCCTGGTTGACGAGCTCCTCACGCCGCTGGGTTTCTGTGTGGGCACGCCGCGCGAAGCGGAGCGCCGTGGCGGACACGTGGCCGTCGAGCACGCGGAGGCCCTGCGTATCAGTCGCGCGCTGCGCGTACGCGGCGTGGTGCCCGACTTCCGGCCGCCGAACGTGATCCGCCTGGCGCCCGTAGCGCTGTACACGACGTATACCGAGATCTGGGAAACGGTGCAGGCGCTGCGCGAGATTGTCGCGACTGGCGCCTACACACAGTACGAACCCAGTATCGATCTGGTGACCTGAGATTAGCTTGCGACTCGACCGTCCTTCGCGCTCGCGCCGCCGCGCAGCAGGAGCGCGGCTACCACGAGTCCCGCGAAGCCGACGAAGCGACCTGCCAGGCTGACCTGCGGCCGGCGATCTTCGTCACGCGTCTGCTCACCAGGCTGCGCCTCCGCTGCAAACTGTTCACTCGCCGAGCGTGCTGGCGACCCGAATGGTCCGCCGCCCCGCATTGACGGCGCCTTGCCACTCGCTTCGGCTTTGACCTCACCCGTCTCCTGGTCGAAGGCGGCCTGGCCGTGCTGCGCCGCCGCCGTTGCTTCGGCCAGCGCGACGGAGCGCGTGGGCTGCTCGAGAAACGCGTTCAGCTCCGCGCCCAGCACCATCACGATGCCGAGGATGTACAGATAGAACGTCAGGACCAGGAACACGCCGAACACGGCGTAGGCATGGTTCGGTTGAAATATCGTCACGTAGAGTGGAAACACCTGCGAGAGCACACCGACCAGCACTACGGACAGCAGCGCACCGGGAATTACGCTTCGCCACGTCTGCTGGGCATTCGGCAGGATGCGATAGATCAGCAGGAACAGAAGGAACACGCTGACAATCGCTACCGACCAGCCGATGACCTGCCCGAGTATCGGACCGACCGGCAGCACACCCGGTACGTTCGTGACCAGGCTGCTCAGGCCCGCGGCCAACGTCGAGAGCACCAGCAGTATGGTCGTCACGGCCAGCATACCCAGCGCAATCAGACGCTCGATGACTGGGTTACGTCCCTGCACGTGGTAGGCCTGGTCGAACACGGACGCCATGTTCGAAAAGAAGCTCGAGCCACTGATCAGCAGCAGTACGATGGCGATGACCCCGGCGGGTGCGGCCGAACCCTGGCGCATCCCATCGAGTACCTGGTTGACCGGCGCGGCCGCGCCGGAAGGAAGGGCCGCGCCCACGCCGTTGTAGACCTGGTCGAGGCGCTGCTGATCCCGCAGGACCAGTCCGGCAATGCTCAGCATGCCCAGCAGCAGCGGCAGCATGGTGCTCAGCGTGCCCCACGCGAGCAGCGCGCCCAGGTTCGGGGTCTGGTCGTCGAGTAGCTTCTTGACGAAAAGCCCAGCGCGTGAGCGCTGAAAGGCCTCAAGCCTGGCTTTCAGCGAGTTCATGCCCGTCAGTACAAGCACGCGGTGTGCCACCGTTTCGACATCGGTGCGCCATGATGGCGAGAGACGCGCATTCTGGTTGAGCACTGGATGGGCAGTTCTATGTAATGTGGTGCGGACTTCCATGCACGTCGACTCTCCTTCGCGCGCCGACCCTCCCCGGGCGGCCGGAAGACTTGGCTACGTGCCCGCGCTCGACGGTGTCCGCGGGCTGGCAATCCTCGGGGTCCTGCTGTACCACGGCCTGCCCGCCCTGCTGCCTGGCGGCTTCATCGGCGTCGAGCTCTTCTTCGTCCTGAGCGGCTATCTGATCACCACCTTGCTGCTGTCGGAGCACCGCGACGCGGGCCAGATCAACCTGGGGCGTTTCTGGCTGCGGCGCGTGCGACGGCTGCTGCCGGCGCTGGTCGTCGTCGTGGTCGCGTCACTCGCCGTCACGGCCATCTTCCTGCCCGGGGAGCTCGTCGGCTTGCGCACCGAAGTGTTGGGCGTCGTGCTGTACGCTGCGAACTGGCAGCTTATCTTCCAGCACGTCTCGTACTTCGAGGCGGTCGGTCGACCACCGCTGCTGCAGCACACGTGGTCGCTGGCGATCGAGGAGCAGTTCTACCTCGTCTGGCCGCTGCTGCTGGTGCTGGGCCTGGGCCTGGGCCGCTGGCGACCGTCCGTGCTGGTGCCGCTGGTGCTGTTGGCGGCGGCTGGCAGCGCGGTGTTGATGGGCGTGCTGTACCAGCCCGACGTCGACCCGTCACGAGTGTATTACGGAACCGACACACGAGCCAGCGGGTTGCTGGTGGGCGCGGCGCTGGCGTTCCTGTGGTCACCTGGTCGAACCGCGCGGGTGGTGCCGGCCTGGCTGCTGAACGTGTTCGGGGGCCTGGCCGTGGCGGCGCTAATCGTCTTCAGCCTGGTGGTGACCGATGCTGACCCGCGCCTGTACCAGGGCGGCTTTGTGGTGGTCGACCTGGCGACGGCCGCGCTGCTGCTGGTGTGTGTCGAGCCGCGTGCACGCATGCTGAGCGGCGCGCTGGCCTGCGCCCCGCTGCGCTGGTTGGGCCTGCGCTCGTATGGCATCTACCTGTGGCACTGGCCAGTGTTTGTCCTCACCCGGCCCGGGTTGGACGTGCCGCTGGACGGCGTGCCACTGTTCGCCCTGCGGTTGTTGGCCACCGGCTGCCTGGCCGAGCTGTCGTATCGACTGATCGAAAAGCCGGTCCGCGACGGCGCGCTCGGCAGAATCTGGCAAACGCTGCGCGAGGGGCAGCGCTGGCAGTTGCGGGCCGGCTGGGCGGGCGCCCTTGGGGCGCTGCTGCTGGGTGGCGCCGTGCTCGGCACCTCGGTTGCCGCCGCCCGCCCAGCGCAGCGGCCGGCGTATCTGGCCACGGACGCGATCGACACCTGGCAGGTGGCCGCCCCGGCCGAGGTCCAGGCCCAATCGTCACCCGCCCCGACACCGGTTTCGACTCCCGATCCGGGCGCGAGCGCCGCTCCGCTTGCACCGCTGACGACCGACCCGTCGGCGTCGACAGATCCCACGCCGTCAACCGCCGCCGCCGCCGCGTCCGACCCCAACGCCGCCGCCGCGCCTGATCCCAACGCCGCTGCGACGCCCGATCCCAACGCCGCCGCCTCGACCGACCCATCGGCGGCGATTGACCCCGGCGCTTCCACCGCCGCCGTTGCAGCCACCAGCACTGCCCCCGCCCCCATCGGCCGCATCACCGCCATCGGCGACTCCGTCATGCTCGGCGCCGCCGGTCCCCTCCACGACGACCTCGGCCCCATCGAGATGGACGCCGCGGTCAGCCGTCAGGTCGCCGACGGCATCGCCATCCTGCAAGCGCATGCCGCCGCGGGCTCGCTCGGCGACGTGGTCATCGTCCATCTCGGCAATAACGGCACCTTCACCGCCCGCCAGTTCGACACGCTCATGGGCATTCTCGCCGATGTCCAGCGCGTGATCATCGTCAATCTGACCGTCCCACGCGCCTGGGAAGCCCCCAACAATAGCGTGATCGCCAGCGGCGTCCAGCGGTGGCCGAATGCCGTGCTGGTCGACTGGCATGCCGTCAGTGCTGGTCGCATGGACCTCTTCTGGGCCGACGGCATGCACCTGCGGCCGGCCGGTGCGCAGGTCTACGCTGACCTGATCGCCTCCACCGTTACCGGTTCATGACCGGCGGGCTGGTCCTCAGCGGGGTCACGGTCGTCGATACCCGCGCTGGGGGGCAGTCGCCGGGCATGACCATCGTGATCGAGGACGGCACGATCACGCGTGTGGCGCCTGACGGCCAGTCACCGCTACCGGCGAACGCCGAGACCGTGCACGCGCCCGAGGCGTACGTCGTCCCGGGTTACCTGGACATGCACGCCCACCCGCTCAACGAGCCAGACCCCGCGGACAGCCTGGCAATCATGCTCTCAGTCGGCATCACCGGCTTCCGACAGATGGCCGGCTCTCCAGCGCTGCTCAAAGCTCGCCAGGACGGTTTGACGCTCACCGCGTCCGACGCTCCCGAGTTGCTGTCCATGCCCGGTTTGCCGCTCGTGCCGCCGCTCGCGGCCACCGCCGAGGCCGCCGCGGACCAGGTTCGCCAGCAAGTCTCGATGGGCGCGGACTTCATCAAAGTCGTGGAGCTCAGCCCACCTGTTTTCTCTGCAACGCTCGAGGCGGCCCGACGCCAGGACGTGCCCGTCGCCGGCCACATTCCAGCCGCGGTGGACATCGTCGAAGCCTCCAGACTCGGTATGCGTGCGATCGAGCACCTCGGCGCGGGGATGAGCGCGGCCATCCTGATCGGCTCCTCGGCGCACGCATCCGACCTGCGCCGCGAGCTTGGCGAGGCGCCCCGCGCTGGTATGGCGATGGACCAGCGCTTCCTCGCCAACCCGGTCCTCGCCACGCCGCCCGCCAGCTTCGATCGCATTCGCCGCGCCCTGGATACGCAGGACCAGGCCAGACTTGAGCAGACGGCCGACCGCTTCGTCGCGCATTCGACCTGGCAGGTGCCAACCCTGATCCGCTGCCGGACCATGCAGTTTGGTGACGATCCGCGCTGTCGTCAGGATCCCAACCTGCGGTATACGCCGAAGCCAACCGCTGACCTGTGGCAGGCGCTCGCCGCCGAGTTCGAGGCCAGGATCACATCACAGGACCGCGATACGCTGCGGCGGGTCTTCGACGAGCAGTTGCGCCTGACCCGACTGCTCGACGAGCGGGCGGTTCCGATGCTGGCGGGCAGCGATGCGAGCGGGCAGTGGGTGATTCCGGGTTTCGGATTGCACCAGGAGTTCGACCTGCTCGCCGAAGCTGGCCTCTCGCCGCTCACGATTCTACAGATGACGACCTTGAATGGCGCTCGCTTCTTGGGGCGTGAGGCGACCATGGGCAGCGTCGAACAAGGCAAAGACGCCGACCTGGTGCTGCTCTCAGCGGACCCCACGGCCAGCGCCGCGAATCTGCACGCGGTGGCCGGAGTCGTGCGCAATGGCACCTATTACTCCAGCGCGCGACTGGATACGATGCGCGCTACCGTGGCCTCTCGCCACGGGACGGACTGATGCTTCTGTTATGGTCAGCCGCGAGGATCGCCTGGCGTGAGGTGTCGACTGGACCTGTGCGAGATCGACGGTGCGCTGCTCGAAGTCGAGCGCGCGTGGCCGGACATTGACGCGGAATTACAGCGGCTGAAAATCGGCCGCAAGGACCCATTCACGTCGGTCCTCCACTCCAACATGCTGAGTGCCTACGCGTACCTGGATGAGCTGGTTGCCAGGGACATCGCGCCGTTTTCGCCAGCCAGTTTCGAGCACATGCTCGTGCTCAACGACCGCGTCCACTACGGGATGAACAGGGCGTTGATGGCGGAATTTGCCTCGGCCATCGACGCGAATGCCGAGAAGTTCAATACCCAGATCGAACCTATTGCCGCGTGGTACGCGAAGCACGCGGGGCAGGGCGATCACCCCTGCAAACTGGCCGCCGAAACGTATGTGAGCATTGTCGGCCAACCGCAGCTCTTTATCGAGGGCAATCACCGCACGGGCTCGCTCATCGCGAGCTGGATCAATCTGTATAACGGGCATCCACCGTTCGTGCTCGCCGTGGACAATGCCGTCGACTATTTCGCTCCATCGGCCGCCATCAAACAGTTCGCCAACCGCTCGACGTGGCGGGGTCGCCAGCAGTTGCCGAAATATCGGAAGTCGTTTCGCATTTTCTGGGAACACCATGTGGACGAGAAGTACGTATTGAAACCGGAGAATCGCGAACCGTTCCACGGCGGTTAACGCAGCGTTTACATGCGCGCCAGGTGGGCCGCGCCTGACCGCCAGGCATAATCACGGTGTTGGAAGGCCCCGTTGATGGAGTCGAGGCAGGTTAACAACCGCCGCTTTCTGGCGCCGGACCACGCCACAGCACAGTTCACCCAATTACAGTGGGTGACCGTCAACACAACGTTCTGCCCGTGAAGGGTCCAGCGCCGGTGACGCACCAGGCGCGGGTCGAAAACGGAGCACAAAGGAGATTTGTATGGTCAGCGCGAACCCGCGAGGGTTCCTGGTAGCGGCAGTGCTCGTGGGCGCATTGCTGACAGCCTGCTCCTCGTCAACGTCGAGCACGCCTACCGCGAGCCCCACCAGTCCGCCCGCGGCGGCCGGCAATTCCGGCACCGCGGCGCCTGCCAGTAGCGCGTCCGGCAACCTGAGTGGCAAGCTGACAATTGCTGGCTCGTCGGCGCTGCAGCCGTTGGTCGACCAGGCAGCCAAAACTTTCCAGACGACCAACAAAAACGTGCAAATCACAGTTTCGGCGGGTGGCTCGGGCTCAGGACGCACAGGCGCCTGCAACGGCAGCCTGGATATCGGCATGAGCGATGTGCCGCTGACGGACCAGGAGAAGTCGAGCCTGAATTGCTCCGACGCCGTCTCCACCGCCGTCGCCATCGAAGCCTTCGCCCTGGCCGCGAACCAGAAGGGTCCAGGCAGCGTGAAGGCCCTCACCAAAGAGCAGATGCAGGGCATTTTCGGCGGCACCATCACCAACTGGTCGCAGGTCGGCGGTGACAACCAGGGTGTTGTGCTGGTCAACCGTCTGAAGGGCTCAGGAACTCGCCAGAGTATGGCCAACTATCTGTACGATGGCGACGACAGCAAGTTCGCGACGGGTGCCTCGGAGGAGGACAACAGCCAGACCGTGGCCAATACCGTCGGCCAGACACCTGGCGCGGTTTCCTACCTTGGTCTGGCGTTCCTATCCAACCCGGGTCTGGCGACGATGGGGATTCAGGATGGTGGTAGCGTGCTCATGCCAACCCACGATACGGTGGCCCAGGGCCAGTGGCCGATCGGTGGTCCGGGTCTGGCGATCACCAAGGGCGGCGCGAATCAGCTCGAGACAGCCTTCCTCACCTACATGATCAGCCCCGACTTCGAGAAGGATCCGATCTGGGACAACCTCGGGTTTATTCCGCCGGCCAACCCAAAGATCGGTAACCCGACTGGAACATAGGGACCTTTCCGAGGATCGATGAACACCACACAGCGCATCATTCGGGCAGAGTCGATTTTCTTCACCTGCGCGGCGCTCATCGTCCTGTCGATTCTGGCGCTGTTTGCGTTCCTCGGAATTCAGGGACTGAGCACCTTTCAATACACGAGTCCGGCCAGCTTCTTTTTCGGCACGACCTGGAATTCGACCCAGAACCAGTTCGGCGTTATTCCGTTGCTGTACGGCTCGATCATGACGGTGCTCATCAGCCTGCTGATCAGCACGCCAATCGCCATCGGGTCGTCCATTTACATCACGGAGATCGCGAGCGAATCGGTGCGACAAACGCTGCGCGTGACCGTGCAGATGTTTGCCGCACTGCCGTCGGTGATCTACGGCCTGATCGCCCTCGTGGCGATCGTGCCGTGGGTGCGCGACACCTTTAACGCCCCGCTCGGCAAGGGCATCCTGCCCGCGGCCATCGTCCTCGTGTTTATGGTGCAGCCGACGATCATCAGCATTGCCTCGGACACCTTGTCGTCGGTGCCTATCGCGCTGCGCGAGGGCTCGGAAGCGCTGGGGGCGACGCGCTGGCAAACCACCCATAAAGTGTTGCTGCGCGCTTCTTTCTCGGGCCTTCTGACCGCGCTGATCCTCGGAATTGGGCGGGCCGTGGGTGAGACAATGGCCGTCCAGATGGTCATTGGCAACATCACCGAGGGCGTACCGCAGAACCTGGTGACGGGCGCCACGACGATGCCGGCGGCGATCGTCACCCAGTTGCCCGAGGCGTCGCTGCCACCGCATCGCTCCGCGCTGATCATGGTCGCCTTCCTGTTGCTGATCATCAGCTTCGTGCTGATCGTCGTCGTGCATCAGGTGACCAACCGGCGTCCGCGCGCGCGGGCCAGGCGCGTCGCACCCGCCATCGCCGTGGCGACTGCAGAAACAGCAGAAACGGCCGGGGC
>JAFAWJ010000738.1 GCA_019242065.1 Chloroflexota bacterium | reverse complement strand
CGCCACAGCTGCCAGGCACGGTCGGCGCGGCGTTCCACGTGCTCGCGAATGCACGTATCGACTGCCGCCTGCGACAGCACGTCGCGACTGCGCCGACCTGGATCGCGCAGCACCTGCAGCGCCGCATCCCCGCGCGCATCGCGCAGCCAATTGCCGACCGGCGTGGGGAAGCCCTTCTTGTCGCGCCGCCACACGATCGAGTCTGGCAAAAGTCCGTCGAGCGCCCGTCGCAGCCCATACTTCGACCACCCCGCCGAGCGTTTGACCTGGTCCGGCAGCGCAAATGCCAGCTCGACCAGGCGATGGTCCAGAAACGGTACGCGCGACTCGATGGAAAACGCCATGCTCAGCCGATCCTCGTAGCGCAGCAGGGCCGGCAGCCGCGTCCGTGTTAGCTCCCAGTACAGGACGTTGGTGAGCCAGCCGTCGAACACGCGCGGCCACAGCCGCCACTCGTCGTGCGAGACGTCGGCCAGCTCGCGCAAATCAGGCACGAGCAGCGCCGCGTCGGGCTTTGCGGCTGCCGTCGGCGCGGTCGGCGCGCGCAGGCGCATGGCGACGGCCGAGCTGGCCGCGGCGCGCGCGGTCTGCCAGCCCTGGTTGAAGCCGAGCGCCAGCGTCTCGCCGGGAAAGCGCGTCGGCTGGGCGGCCAGCAGTCCATACAGATGCTGGGGCGCGTAGTTGGTGTAGCCGGCGAAGATCTCGTCGCCGCCCTGGCCGTCGAGCACTACTTTGACGCCGGCGTCGCGTGCGAGCGCCATCACGTGCCACTGGGGATAGACCCCCAGCGCCAGCGACGGCTCGTCCAGGTGCCAGACGATGCGCCGCAGCTCGTCCACCAGCTGCGTCGGCCGCACGCAGCGCTCCGCGGCGTCTGCTCCGAAGCGCTCGACGACCGCGTGGGCATGGTCGCGCTCGTCATAGGCGGGTCCGTCTTCGAAGTAGATCGTGAAGGTCTTCACGCTGGGCACGTACTCCGAGGCGAGGCCGACGACAGCGCTCGAATCCAGCCCGCCGCTCAAGCACACGCCCAGCGGCACGTCGCTGCGCAAGTGGACGCGGACGGCATCGTCCAGCGTCTCCCGTAGTCTGGGCCACGGCTGATCGCTCGCCCCATCGAGATTGGCACTGAGCTCCGCCGCGCGGCCGGGCAGGTCCCAGTAGCGCTGGTACTCCATGCGGTCGCAGCGCACCACGAGGTTGGTCGCGGCCGGCAGGCGGCTGATGCCCTCGAAGAACGTGTCCTCGAGTCCGTCCACGAGCCCGGTGGCCACGTACGTGGCAATCGACGACTGATTGGCGCGCACCGGCTCGCCCATCTGACGCAGATAGGCCGCAATGGCTTTGATCTCCGAAGCAAAGACCAGCCGCTCGGCGGTGCGGTGCAGGTAGACGGGCTTGATCCCGAGCCGATCGCGCGAGACCAGCAAGCGGCGGTCGGCCGCGTCATAGAGCGCGAAGGCCCACATGCCGACAAAGCGCTCGACGCAGCGCGGCCCCCACTCGGCGTAGGCGCGCAGGACGACCTCGGTGTCGCCGTCGGAGCGAAACACGTGACCGCGAGCGCGCAGCTCGTCGCGGATTTCGAGGTAGTTGTAAATCTCGCCGTTGTGGATGAGCGCCAGACGGCCGTCGTCGCTGAGCATGGGCATGTGGCCCTGAGCGCTCAGGTCGAGGATGCTCAGGCGCTGACTGGCCAGCGCACACGGCCCGAAGAAGCCCTGGCCGCTGTCGTCGGGGCCACGGTGCCGCTGGCTGGCGGCCATGCACTCGAGGGCCACCGCCTGGGCAGGCGTCGGTGGGGCGTCGTCAAAACGAAAGACGCCGGCGATGCCACACACGTGCTACCGAGCGTCCATGTCCACCAGACAACGAGCGGTGCTGACCGGCGTTCCGCTGGGTACCAGGACCAGGTGACTCGTGAGGCGTATAGGAACACTGGCGTGTGTTGCAAAGGCGAGCACCGTGGCCGGCTCGCGCAGACCATAGCCGCGCGAGATCCAGCCTGGCTGCTGGCTGAGCGCGGTGCCGCCTGGCGGCAGCAGGATCACGTCGCCGCGCGGCGCCCGCAGCCGCACCCCATCGTCGTCGAGTTCGAACGGCACGCCCGGGTGGAAGAACACCTCCACCAGGTGCACGCCGGCGCCCTCGACAGCATCGTCGATACGCCAGATGCACCGCGTCTTGTCGAAGTGGATGCCTCGCGTGTGGGTGACCGCCTCGGGCAGTCGTCGATAGCCAGTGTGCGAGCCGACGAACACGTCGCTCTCCGTGTCGGATTGCCACGTGACGTCGCAGGGCCGCGCGTCGTTTTCGATCAACCACAGCCAGCGGCCGGTACCAAGGCGGCTGCTGTCCTGACCGTCGACGCACAGGCTGTTATGGGCCGCCGTCCCGCGCAAAGCCTGGCGCAGCACGGCGTCGGCCGAATACGTGTAGGTGCCGGAGTCGACCAGCACGCCGGCGCCGGCTGCCCACAGATCAAACGCCAGCACGTCGGCGTGGCCGTGCCCGCCGATACCGCGCATCCCGACCTCGGCCGCGTCGACGACCATCGACGTATCGGCGCTGCGCATGAGGTAGAAACCGCCGTCTGGAAACGCCTGTGAGACGGGAGTCGGCGTGCTCCGCGATTGGTCCAACGCGCGCGGACCGCACAGCCAGGCCACGGTTTCGATGGCATCACCCGCCGCGCCGAACAGGTCGTCCCTGTCGAACAGCACCCCGCCGACGGCCAGGTGGCGGCAGTGCGAACCGACCGGCTCGTCGTCGATGCCGGCCAACCGTCCGTCGTCGTTGTCGCCGATCTGCGGAAACGTTCCGTCGGGCCGCGTGTAGGCGAGCATGAAGTCGAACATGCGCTGCAGCCGAGGGCGGACGTGGGCTGGGACCGCGATCGCGTTGCGCTCGCACAACAGCACGCACGAGTACCAGAACTCGGTCACCAGTCCGTGGTAGCCGATGCCCTGTTCGAAGTCGACGCCGTCGGGATGCACCTGGCGCTGGATCTCACCCCACACGATCTCGGCGCCCTTCTTGCGCCACGCCGCGGCCGGCGCCAGCTCGGCAAACAGGACTCCGACAAACAGCAGGCCGACGCCATTGGACAGATAGTGGTTGCCGTTGTTGTCGGTGTACTCCAGGTTGTTCAGGATCTGGTTGCCGTGCTGCACCATGGCTTTGAGGAAGCGTCGCCGCAGCATGGGGGTGAACTCGGGCGCCTCGGCAAACAGCGCGGCGGCCCACATCCAGTTGACGGCGCGCACGGCGACTTCCATGGAGCGGCTCCAGTTGACGCCGTATGGCCACGGGTTGTCCTGGAGCCAGGCGTCCAGCTCGCGGGCGAACTCGGCCGCGTAGCGCGAATCGGCGTCCAGCGCGTACGCGCGACCCAGGGCGACCCAGTGGTGGCAGCGACTCAGCTCCCAGGGCACTTTGATGTCGCACGGATCATCCAGGCGCAAGGTGTCCTGGTCGTCGGGCAGCAGCTGGCGCGACCAGCTGAAGCCCGTCTTGAAATCCTGCTGCCAGTTGATGCGCGCATCGAGCTGGGTCGGCCCCGAGCCGAGCAGGTCGATCACGTGTCGCAGCGCGTGCTCCGCCTGGTCGCGCGAGCGCTGCGCATGCTGCGGATAGGCGTGAGCCAGCGCGGCCACCGTTGCGCGTGCGCGGTCAGGATCGACGAAAAAGCGCCTGAGGAACGCGCCGAACGCGGCTTCGGGGGGCACTCCCGCCAGCGCGCGTTGCAGGGCCGCGTCCGAGAGCTCGCCGCGCTGTCGACGCATCCGCCAGCGGCGGGCGCGCGCACGGGCGACCTGCAGCGCGTACCGCCCGACGACCACGGGCAGGCGGCGCGGCGGCACCCTCCGCAGCCGATACACCGCCTGGCTAACCGTGACGCGACTCATGACGACGACGCTGTCGGTCTCACGCGGGTCAGCTGGCGCCCGGCATCCTGCGTCCGCATCTGCGGCGTCTGCGTGTCGGGGGGCCACGCGTTCTTTGTAGAAGTGTCACCTCCCGACGCACGGATCGGACTTCTACTTGAGGCTGGCCGCGCCTTCGTCTCGCTTCGAGGTGAGGCCAGCTCGTTCAGGCACGCCAGCACGCGCTCGGCGTTGCGCCGCCAGGTGTGGTGCGCCTCGGCCTCCGTTCGCGCCGCGGCAGCCAGTCGCGCGCGGAAGCAGGCGTCGTCGGCCAGCCGCACGACCGCCTGGGCGAGGGCCGTCGGATCGTCCGGTGACACCAGCAGCGCGGTCTGCTCGTCGGTCAGCACCTCGGCGATCTGCCCGAGGCGGCTGGCGACGATCGGCCGCCCGGCCGCCATGTACTCGTAGAGCTTGGTCGGCGAGCCAAAAAACTCTCCGCCATCCGCCTGTGTGCCGTGGGGCGAGACCAGTACGTCGCACGCCGCCAGATATGCCGGCATTTCGGCGTGCGAGCGCATTCCAACTCGGACAACCCGCTCAGCCAGCGGGCCGTCAGGCACGGCCTGGTCCACCAGCGGCCGCAGCGGACCGTCGCCCACCAGCAGCCAGCGCACGTGCGGCCGTGCCTGCAGCACCAGGCCGATCGCCGCGGCCAGGGTTGGGACTCCGTGCCAGGCGCCGAAGGTACCCGAGAACCCGACTACCACGTCCGAGGCGGCACCCAGCTGCTGTCGGACCTGCTGCCCGCTGAGGTCCGGTCGAAACACGCTGCTCTCGACGCCGTTCGGGTTGAGGATGATTTTGGCCGTGGGCACATCCTTCCCCAGCAGCTCGTCGCGAAGCGCGCGTGAAACGACGATCACCCGGTCGGCGGCGCGCAGGTTGATGCGCTCGACGAGCATTGCGGCGCGCTCGAGTCGCAACCCGCCCCAGTAGCGCCCCTTCCAGACTTCCGAGCTGTTGAACTCCAGGATGAGCGGCACGCCCAGGACGCGCGAGAGGACCGCGCCCGAGACGTTGAAGGCGGTGTGTCGCTGATAGACGAGGTCGGGCCTGAACCGGCGAGCCGCGCGCAGGGCGTGGAGCGTGAACGCGACGTTGTAGGCCAGGTCCTCGAGCTCGCGCGGCCAGCCGTCGAACCAGACTTCGGGACGGATGACCTCGGTCGGCGCGGCCACGCCGGCGAGGCGGTCCGAGGCGACCGCGCGCACCTCCGCGCCGGCACCGATGAGCCCGCCAATGACGCCCGCGGTGTGCGCCACCGAGCCGCCCCCGGCCAGCCCGAGCCACAGCTGGCTGCGTAAATACAGGACACGCGGTGGCCGGTTGGCGTGCGCAGCGATCGTCGGAGTTTCCTCGGGTGCGGGCTGGCCCGGGCCGCCGAGCTCGCGCGGTCGAATGCCGGCGTCCAGGGCGCGCAAGAGCGGCTCGGACAGGCCCAGCGCCAGCGCGCACCCGAGCAGGTGGCGCACCGCCACACCGCCGTCGCGGGTCGCATGCCCGTCCACCGTCCAGCGCTCGTGCCCACCGTGCTGGTCGATCCGCCAGCGGCTCCTGGCGCGGGCGAGCAGCAAAACGAGGCTGGTGAGACGCAGTCGTGGCTGGCTGAGGTCGTCGGCCACCAGGACGGCGGCGTCGAACCGATGCGCAAGGAGGCCGGCAATTGTCCGCAGCGGTCGTCGCCGCAGGGCGTGCCGATCGAGCACGCTGACGGTGGCGGCGGGGAACTGACCCGAGACCACGTCCGTCACCTGCCGCGGCGAGTGCTCGCCGAGCGGGATCACCAGGACACTGGCTCCAGGCGATTTGCCAGGATCACCGCGCAGGCTCATCTCAGGACCGCCACGCGCAGCTGGAGTGCGGGGCCGATGGACTCACCAGACAACCTCCACGTCGCCTGGGGCCGTCGGCGCTCAGCGGCACCCGAGCACCTCACGGTAGACCTCGCATGTCGCCGCAACGGTGTGCGACCACGTGAAGCGCCGCTCGACCGCCTGCCTCGCACTCCGTCCCATGGCCGTGCGCCGTTCGGAATCGCACAACAGTTCGGTCAGGCGGACCGTCAGGGCCTCGACGTCCCCGGACGGCACCAGGTAGCCCGATTCCTGGTCGGTAATCGTGCCAACCAGGCCGCCGACGGCACTGGCGACCACCGCGAGCCCGCACGCCATGGCTTCGAGCGCAACGATGCCCTGCGCCTCCGAGCTCGACGGCAATGCGAACACATCCGCGGCCGCGTACGCGTCTTCCAGTTGCGCTTGGCTGAGTCGCCCGACGAACCGCACCGTGTCCGTCAGGCCAAGTGCTTCGCTCAGCTGCCGCAGGGGTGTGGTCTGGTCCAGAGCTCCGGCGCTTTCGCCCGAGCCCACCACCAGCAGCTGCACCTCGGGCACGTCCTGGCGAACCCTGGGCATCGCACGAAGCAGGACCTCGAGCTGTTTGCGCGGCTCGAGGTTACCGACGAACAGGATCAGCGGTGACTCCCGCGGGATCCCCAGGCGCTGCCGCGCCGCGTCCCGCTCGGCGGCGCCCGTGGGCCGGAATTGCCGGGTATCCACGCCCGAGCGAATCACGCGTACCCGTGAGGCGTCGATGCCAAGATCGACCGCCTGGCTGGCGATGTGCTCGCTTACAGCGATGACCCGATCGGCCGCGCGCAGGTTCGGGGCCATCAACGAGTGGATCGTCGCATCGGGGTGCTCGCCAAACAAACTGTGCGCCGTGACCACCAGCGGCTGCCGCCAGCCCTCGACGCGCTGCACCGTGCGCACGTACACACTCCGTTCCAGTGGATGCTGTACGTGGATCAGGTCGGGGCACACCTCCGCCATGAAGCGTCGGTAAGCAAGTACGTTGCGCAACACCTCACGCCGCGAGCCGTGCTGACGCATGCGTGCCACTGCGAGGCCATAGCGACCGACACGCGGATACCCGCCCAGCGCGGCCACCGTGTGTGGGTCGGCACGCAACGGCGTGACCATGCGGTAGATGGGCAGTGCCGCCAGATCGCACGCCGGTCCGAACCTATCTGGGCAGACTGAGGTGTTGGTCGCCAGTAGCGAGACCTCGACTCCGGCGGCAACCAGCCCCTGCGCCAGGTAAACCTGGTGGGTGGCCACACCGCCCGGAGTCTGCCCGCCGAGAGCGGGTGGGACTGGCCCGATCAGGGCGATACGCACTGCGGCTCAGCTGACGTAGACCTGTCAGAGGAAGGTCCCGCTTGCGGCACGGTCGGAGGTTCGAGTCCGGCGTCTCGCAAGATCGCATTTCCCAGCCGCTGCCCCGAGAGACCGTCGGTGAACTGCACCCACTCGCGCACGATGCTGGCCCGTTGCGCGCGGTACAGCCCTGGTTCGCCCAGGTAACGGTTGAGCCAGTCGACAAGCTGTGTGCGGTTCCAGGCGACGGGCACCAGGTCACGCTCGACAAGTGCCTTGTAGTGCATCTTGAAGTGCAGCCCCACCACGTAGCGCTGCATCTCTTCGGGATCGATCGGACTGAAGGCAACCAGCAACGTGGGCGTGTCGACGATGGCCGCCTCCACAGTCACCGTGGTCGCGAAATTGACCATGACGTCGGCCGCACGGACCAGCGCGGCCATGCGCTGCAGGTCGCTGGTGGTCATCGTCCAGCCCAGCGTGACCAGGTAGCGCTCTGGGATGTCCAGGATGACTTCGGGCGCATGGCGGTACTTCAGGTAACGGCCAACGCGATCGTCGGGATGCAGACGGAGGACGATCTGCACGGGATGCCGAATCTCACCACTGCGGATGGCGTCGATCAGCATGTCGACCAGGTAGGTCTGGTCGCTGTCATACGTGAACGAGCTGGTGGCGAGCAGGACCGTTTTCTTGTGCGGGTCGAGGCCGAGATCGGTGACGGTCTGTGCTTCGGCCCGCCCGTTGCTCAGGGGGTGGGTGCGCGGCGCCTCGGTCGCGGCTGGTCCGCTCTGCTGAAAGTACACGTCGAGCTGCGGTGCGCCAACCTGGCTGACCTGTCCGGCGCGGAAGCGGTCGATCTCGACGGCTTCGCGTGTGTTGAGGGCGTTCCAGACCGTCACCGCGTCGGGCCGGGTTCGAAGATGCTTCTGGACGTTGTCCCAGCTGCGGACGCTGCCGAGACCTGGAATGCCACGCCGCCGAGCCGCGGCGATCAGGTTCGCGTCACCTGGTCGCAGCGGGTCGCCGGAGACGACCAGCGACGGTCGAAACTCGTCGAAGAGTCGCGTATAGGCCGGCGGCTCGTGGATGAACCGCTCCTCGATTCGATGCATCGCATCGGCCATCCCTGGGGTTCGAGCATGGCGCCAGTGGCGGACCATGAGGCGCCAGACCATGGTCGAGGGCGCGTACGGCAGGTGCGGCACGATGCTCACCCGGTCCGAGCCGAATTCCGCGACGAAGGCCGGGTCGCGGACGCCGGGTGTGAGCAAGACGACGTGCACGTCCGGATTGCGGA
>JAFAWJ010000710.1 GCA_019242065.1 Chloroflexota bacterium | reverse complement strand
AGGGGCTTCGCCCAACGATCGCCGCCGCCGAAAGGAGAGCGAGTACAGCGTCCAGCTGAAGGAGAAGCAGAAGGCGCGCAACATCTACGGCGTGCTCGAACGCCAGTTCCACAAGCACTTCGTCACCGCCGAGCGGCAGCCGGGCGTGACGGGTGAGAACCTGCTGCGTCTGCTAGAGATGCGCCTGGACAACGTGGTGTACCGCCTGGGCTTCGCCGACTCGCGCCGACAAGCGCGACAACTGGTGCTGCACGGCCACATCGAGCTGAACGGTCGACGCACGGATATCGCCTCGGCTCAGGTGAAGACGGGCGACACCGTGGCCGTGCGCGCCTCCAGTCGCGGCAACGAGTACTTCAAGACCGTTTCCGAAACCCTTATGCGCAAGACCGTACCGCGCTGGCTCGAGCTCGATCCGCCAGCCCTGAGCGGCCGAATCTCGGATCGCCCCGCGCGACAGGACATCGACATCAATCTCAATGAGCAGCTCGTGGTGGAGTACTACAGCCGTTAGCTCTGAGCTATTAGCCATTTGGCCATTGCTAGAAAAGGACCTCCACCATCGCTCACTTCCATCGTCAACAGAAGAAGCTACTGGCTAACAGCTAACAGCTCGCCGAGGCACCCCAATTGCTCGAACAACTCAACGCTCAGGTCGAAATCCTTCAGCAGACCGAAGACTATGCCAAGTTTCAGATTGAGCCACTCGAACGTGGCTTCGGTCTGACCCTCGGCAATGCCCTTCGTCGCGTGCTGCTGTCCTCCATGCCAGGGGCCGCCGTCACGGCCGTCAGGATCGAGCGCATCTACCACGAATTTGCCACCATCCCGGGCGTCAAAGAGGACACCACGGAGCTGCTGCTCAACCTGAAGCAACTGCGCCTCAAGTCACATGGTGACCAGCCGGTCACGCTGCGGCTGGAGGCTCAGGGCCCGGGCGTGGTCACCGCCGCGGATCTCATCTACCCCTCGGAAATCGAGATCGCCAACCCCGAGCTGCACATCGCCACCCTCGACTCGACCGACGCTCGCCTGGACATGGAGCTCACCGTCGAGCGCGGCACCGGCTACCTGCCCTCCGATGGCCGTGAAAACGTTCCCCTGGGCGTGGTCCCGGTGGACGCCGTCTTCACTCCGATCCGCCGCGTCAACTACAACGTGGAGAGCGCTCGCGTCGGGGCGCGGACCGACCTCGACCGTCTGGTGATCGACGTCCAGACCGACGGCACCATCACCCCCGTCGCCGCGGTGGTCCAGTCCGCCAACATCCTGATCGACCAGTTCGCGCTCTTCCAGGAGCTGCAGCAGGAGAAGCGGCGCCCCGACAAGCAAGGTCTCAGCGCCGGGCCGGTCCCGTCGCGGATTTTCGACATGCCGATCGAACAGCTCGAGCTGTCGCAGCGCACGTACAACTGCCTCAAGCGCTCGCAGATCACCAAGGTTGGTCAGATCCTACAGATGAGCGAAAACGAGCTGTTGTCGCTGCGCAACTTCGGCCAGAAGTCGCTGGTCGAGCTCCGCGAAAAGCTGCAGGAGCACGGCGTCCTGCCCGAGGGCGAGGTGGCTGGCATTGGCCTTGGCGTCTCCGCCAACGGCTCGAACGGCAGCGTCGACAGCGTCGACGCCGTCGAAACCTCGGACGACGACGACGAAGAGGAGTAGATTCTTTCAGCCATGCGCCACCGCGTCGCAATGCGCAAGCTCGGTCGCCCGACCGGCCACCGACTCGCGCTTATCCGCAACCTGATGACGGACCTGATCCGGCACGAGCGCCTGCAAACAACGGAGCCGAAGGCCGCCGAGTTGCGCCGCGAGGTCGAGCGGCTCATCACCACCGCGCGTGCCAACGATCTGCACGCGCGGCGGTTGTGCGCCGCCAAGCTCTACGACGAAGAAGTGCTCAAGAAGCTCTTCGCCGAAATCGTGCCGCGCTATCAGACCCGGCCCGGCGGCTACACGCGCACGGTCAGGCTCCAGCCGCGCCGCGGCGACGGCGCGCCAATGGCCCAGATCGAGCTGATCGCCTGATCTGATGCGGCGCCTGCGGATGACGCTCGGCTATCGCGGCACGCGCTACGCCGGCTGGGCTACCCAGCCCGGCGCTGCCACGGTCCAGGCA
>JAFAWJ010000381.1 GCA_019242065.1 Chloroflexota bacterium | reverse complement strand
GCCGCTGGTCTCGCCAGCCCTGCTTACCGACGATCTGCCGCTCGACCCGCGCGGTGCGCACGTGGTCAGCAGCGCCCGCGACGATATCGTCCGCATGCTGAACCGACAGGACGACCGCCTGTTCGTGGTCGTCGGGCCGTGTTCGGTGCACCACTGCGGCGCCGCCCTCGAATACGCCGAGCGGCTGGCGGCGCTCGCGGCTCGCGTCGCCGACGACCTGCGCGTCGTCATGCGCGTGTACTTCGAAAAGCCGCGGACGACCGTCGGCTGGAAGGGTCTGATCAACGACCCGCACCTCGACGGGAGTTTTGCGGTCAACGAGGGCCTGCGTCTGGCGCGTCAACTGCTGCTGGACGTCATCGGCATGGGCCTGCCAGCGGGTTGTGAATTCCTGGATCCGATCACGCCGCAATTTTTCGCCGATGCGGTCACCTGGGGGGCGATCGGCGCGCGGACGACCGAGTCGCAGGTGCACCGCCAGCTGGCCTCCGGCCTGTCGATGCCGGTCGGATTCAAGAACGGCACCAGCGGCGACGTGCAGGTCGCGGTCGATGCCGTGCGGGCCGCCGCCCATCCGCACAGTTTCTTCGGCGTCACCGAGCAGGGACTGGCCGGCATCGTCTCGACACGCGGCAATCTGGACTGCCACGTCATCCTGCGGGGTGGACACGATGGCCCGAACTATGCGGCGCGCTCCATCCAAGCAGCGCTCGAGCTCCTGGAGGTCTCGAAGCTCCCGCCGCGGCTGGTCGTGGATGCCAGCCACGGAAATAGCAGCCGCGACTATCGGCGGCAGCCGGTGGTGATCCACGACGTCGCCGAGCAGGTGGCCGACGGCGAGGGGGGCATCGTGGGCGCGATGATCGAGAGCTTCCTGGTGGAGGGTCGTCAGGAGCTGGGCGATCCGTCAGGATTGACCTACGGTCAGAGCATTACGGACGCCTGCATCGGCTGGGATGCCACCGAGGCCACGCTGGAGGAGCTCGCCGGCGCCGTCCGCGCGCGCCGCGCCCGAGCTCGCAATTAAGGCGCGATCCTCCGGGCGACGAATGCGACAATAGGTTCATCGTTGAGATTCCCTGGCGGGTTGCACCTCTGGACGACCCGGGCCTGCCCGCATTCATCACCCAACGCGCGTTGCCGGATCCGGTCACGGCCCGCTGCGAGCTGTGCGATGCGCGACCACGGCAGACACTGTCCACGATCCTGGTCGTCGACGGACCGGACGGCTTGCCAGTGCCGTTTCTGGTGTGCAATCAGTGCCGTCGCACGCTTGACGAGCTGCACGCGTTGCTGGAATCGGCCGACCGCTCGTCGGCCATGCCGTAACGCGAACCTGTTCTTAGCGGGATAACTCGATCGCCGTGCGTGCGCGTTACGGCAAATCGAGCAGTGTCGGAGTGAATCGCGGCGGGCGGCGCACGGGATTGGCTTGCTCGAAGGCGTAGGCCAGCTTGACGAGCGTCGCTTCGGCACGGGGCGGGCCCATAAAGGTCAGGCCAATCGGGAGCCGGTCGAGCGCGAAGCCGGCGGGCACGGTCACCAGGGGAAAGCCGCCGACCGCGGCGGCTTGCGAGCTGCCGCCCAGCGAGCGGTCGCCGTTCAGCAGGTCGATGACCCAGGCAGGCGCATTGGTCGGCGCCACCAGTGCGTCCAACCGGCGTTCGGCAAAGAGCGCGGCGAATCCGCGTGCGAAGGCCAGGTTGTGCTCCAGCGCTCGCCGATACAGCGGATCGGAGAGCGGCCCGCGCGCTTCGGCGGCCTCGAACAGCTCCTGACGAAAGTAGGGCATCTCCTGATCGGCGTGCTCCTGGTTAAAGCGGATCAGGTCGGCGAGGGACTTCACGGTCGCGTCCGGGCGCGTTGCCAAATAGCTGGCCATGTCGGCCTTGATCTCGAACTGCATGACGAGGCCCTCGGCGCGCTGATTGGTATCTTCGAAGTTGGCACGCAGCTCGGTTTGGCCCGGGATCTCCAGGTCGTCCAGCAGCTCCGCGCCGCCCGCTCGGAGCACGGTCACCGCGTGCTCGAAGACGCGATCGCTGTGTTCGCTGAGGCCGGTGTGGAACTTGCGCGCGACGCCAATTCGCGCGCCCTTCAGTGCACCTCCGTCCAGGTTCGCGCGATAGTCCTCGCCCGATTCGGCGATTGCCGACAGCACGGCGGCCGCGTCGGCCACGGTCCGCGCGTGCGGACCCACCACATCCTGCGTATGTGAGATCGGGATCACGCCTCGGCCGCTGGTCAACCCGACCGTGGGTTTGATGCCGACGACGCCATTGTTCGACGACGGACTCATGATCGACCCGTCGGTCTCACTGCCCAGGGCCGCCATACACAGGTTGGCGGAGACCGCGACGCCGGAGCCCGAGCTCGATCCACCTGGACTGCGGTCGAGCACGTACGGGTTCCGCGTCTGACGGCCGCGGCCGCTCCAGCCGCTTGACGGGCGCGACGAGCGGAAATTGGCCCACTCGCTCAGGTTGGCCTTGCCCAGCAAGACGGCGCCGGCACCTCGCAGTCTGGCGACGACGGGCGCATCGGCGGCGACGCGAGCGCCGAGCAGCGCCAGCGAGCCGGCCGTGGTTTGCATACGGTCGACGGTGTCGATGTTGTCCTTGACCAGGATCGGGACGCCATGGAGTGGACCGCGCACGCGACCCTGGGCACGCTCGCGATCCAGCGCTTCGGCGATCTCGAGTGCGTCAGGGTTGACTTCGAGCACGCTGCGCAGGGTCGGCCCATGCCGGTCGATGGTTTCGATGCGTTCGAGGTACGCCTCGACCAGCTGGCGCGAAGAGATCTCGCCCGAAGCGAGCCGTGCCTGAAGCGCGTCGACGGTCAGCTCGTCGAGGTCCATACGCGGTTCCAAGATACTCGCCGCGGGCTGTGGGCCACCGTTCACCTAAGATCCTCATAGTCAGGACCTCTCACACATCCACACCCAAGAAGGAGCACCGACGTTTATGGCAGCGGTTCGAACCGCCACGGTCGCCTGGAACGGCGACCTTCCCTCAGGCAAAGGCAACGTCAGCGGCGCCAGCAGCGGCGCGTTCAAGGGCCTCGAAGTCAGCTGGCCGCGTCGCTCGGAAGCTGAGGCCAACGGCATCACCAGTCCCGAGGAGCTGCTGGCCGCCTCGCACGCCAGTTGCTACGCCATGGCCCTGTCGGCCGGCCTCGGGCGCGCCGGCACACCACCCGAGTCGTTGAACGTGTCCGCCACCGTGACCTTCGATCGTGTCGGCGACGGCTTCAAGGTCGTCTCCAGCGCCCTTGAAGTGCGTGGCAAGGTGCCGAAGGCCGACGACGCCGCGTTTCAGCAAGCCGCCGAGGCGGCCAAGGACGGTTGCCCCATCTCGCAGGCCCTGAAAGGCAACGTCGACCTGAGCATCAAAGCTTCGCTGGAGAAGTGAGCGGCGACCTCTCTGGAAAACTCGCCCTGATCACTGGCGGTGGCCGCGGCATTGGCCGCGCCATCGCCCTCGAGCTGGCCAGCCGCGGCGCGGACGTCCTGGTCAACTACGTCCGCCATCCCGACGCGGCACGGAGCGTCGCCAGCGAAATCGAGACCATGACCGGCCGCAAAGCCGACATCCTGCGCGCCAACGTCGCCGACCAGTCGAGCGTCGACAAGCTCTTCGCCGAAATCGAGCAGCGCTTCGGCTACCTCGACATCCTGGTCAACAACTCGGCCTCGGGCGTCAATCGGCCGGCGACCGAGCTGACGCCGCACCACTGGGACTGGACGCTCAACGTCAACGCCCGCGGTGCCTGGCTGTGCGCCGTGGGCGCTCTACCTTTAATGAGGGCGCGCGGCGGCGGGGCGATCGTGTCGATCTCGAGCCTCGGCGGCAGCCGCGTCATGCGCGACTATTTCCTGGTGGGCGTCTCGAAGGCCGCCCTCGAGTCGGTAACGCGCTACCTGGCGGTCGAGCTGGCCCCCCACGGCGTGCGAGTCAACGCAGTTTCGGGCGGACTGGTCGAAACCGACGCGCTGAAGTCGTTCGCCTGGGGCGCGGATGTCGTCGAACAGACGCTGGCGCGCACACCCGCGGCGCGCATGGTCGCGCCCGAAGACCTGGCGCGCGTCGTGGCGTTTCTGTGCACAGAAGACGCCGCGATGATCCGCGGCCAGACCATTGTGGTGGACGGCGGTTTTTCGCTCCTCGCCTGACTTCCTAACCTCGACGCGCGATCGCGCCCGTGCGCTCTTTCTCCTCGCGCTTCTTGGCCTTCACCCGATGTTTTCGCCATGCGACCTTTTTGCGTTTGTTCATAAGCCGGCCCATTGTACGAAGTACACTCCCAGTTGAGACGTACACATGTCCGTTCTGACGCGCCCTGCGACCGACTTGCAGTCGGTCGATCCGGAAGTTTCCGAGCTCATTGCGCGCGATCGTGACCGTCACACGCGCACGCTCAACTTCGTCGCCAGTGAGAACTACGCGTCGCAGGCGGTCCTGGAGTGTCTTGCCTCGCACCTGAACGTCAAGTACGCCGAGGGCTATCCACGTGCTCGCTACTACCAGGGTGTCGGCCTCGTCGACGACATTGAGCAACTGGCGATCGACCGTGCCAAGCAGCTGTTCGGCGCCGAGCATGTCAACGTGCAGCCGTACTCCGGCAGCCCGGCCAATATGGCCGTCTATTTCGCGTTGCTCAAACCCGGCGACACGGTCCTGGGTATGGAACTCACCCAGGGCGGCCATCTCACCCACGGCAGCCCGGTCAGCTTCTCGGGTCAGTTCTACAACTTCGTCCACTACGGAGTAGACCCAGAGTCCGAGTGGATCGACTATGACAACCTGGCGGACCTGGTCCGGACACACCGTCCAAAGCTGATCGTCGCCGGCGCGTCTGCCTACTCCCGCGTCATCGACTGGCCGCGCATTCGCGAGATTGCCGACAGCGTTGGCGCTCGCTTCCTGGCCGACATTGCCCACATTGCGGG
>JAFAWJ010000340.1 GCA_019242065.1 Chloroflexota bacterium | reverse complement strand
CGCGGCCATGCTCTCCGCCACGCTCGTCCCGCACTGGGCCAAAGGCCCATTCGGCACCAATGGCGGTTACGAGCTGACGCTCACCAACCTGGCCGTGGCCATCGGCGTCGGGTTGGCTGGACCCGGCGCCTACTCACTCGATCAGTGGCTCGGCATCAGCGTGCCGGCGCCTGTGTCCGAAGTGCTCGCGGTCGTGGCCGTGGTCGGCGTGCTCGTCGGCCTCGTCTCGCGGCGCGCCGTCGCATCGCAACCCCAGACGCAGACTCAGGCCCACGCGGCCTGAGTCGTACACTTGAGTCTCGGTACCCATGGCCCACCGTTCTATTCGGCATGTCGTCACACCCTCGGCCCCGCGGGCGACGCGCGAGGGGATGGCCAACCGCATCCTGATCGAGCCCGGCAACTGGTCTGACTACGATCCCTTCCTGGTGCTCGTCGAAGACTGGATGCGAGCGCCCGGTGGCTTTCCTGACCATCCCCACCGTGGCATCGAGACGGTGACCCTCGTCCTCGACGGCGAGCTGCACCACGCCGATAATCGCGGCAACAGCGGCGTCCTGGCCGAGGACGACGTGCAGTGGATGACCGCCGGCAAAGGCATCATCCACGCCGAGCTGCCCAACGTAGATCGCACGTCGCACACACTCCAGTTGTGGCTGAACCTGCCAGCCGCCGCCAAGATGGTCGACTCCGCCTACCAGGACCTGCTGGCGGACCGCGCGCTGCGCGTCGAGGACGCCGGCGCCAGCATCCGCCTGCTGTCCGGCACCGTCGAGGGCATCGCCGCACCGGCCCAGACCCAGACGCCAGTGCAGTACCTGGACCTGCGGCTGGACGCCGGTGCACACCTCGATCTGCCGGTGCCTGCCTCACACAATGGCTTCGTGCTGGTGCTGGATGGCGCCATCCGCGCGGGCGCCGAGCGCGTGCCCGCCACCGCGGGCCAGATCCTGTGGCTGGACTATCCCCTCGCAGCGCGCGGTGACACGCGGATCGACTCGCTACGCATCGAAGCGGAAGCGGATGCGCCGGCGCGCCTGCTGGCGGTCACCGGCGAACCGCTCGGCGAGCGGGTGGTGGCCAACGGACCTTTTGTCATGAACACGGAAGACGAAATCCGCCAGGCGTATCTGGACTTTCACGCCGGATTGTTCGGCGGCCCGACACCCGCCGCAATCGCGTAGCATCCTCGCGATGCCCACCGAAGCAGAGGAGCGCTACGCGCGCAACAGCAAAGTCATCGAGGAGTTCCACCGAACCGGTGGCCAGCCCGGCGGCAGCGGTCGAACGCTGCTACTGACCACCACCGGTGCAAAAAGCGGGCAAGCGCGCACCGTACCGCTCGCCTACCTTCCGGACGGCGACCGTGTGTTGATCTTCGGCTCGCGAGCCGGCTCCGACAAGCACCCGGATTGGTACTGGAATCTGCGCAAGAATCCGACCGTCACCGTCGAGGTCGGTACCGAGAAGTACCAGGCCCGGGCGACGCCGCTGAGCGGCCCCGAGCGCGATCGACTGTTCGCGATGCAAAAAGAAGCGATGCCCGTCTTTGCCGACTATGAAACCCGCACCCAGCGCGTCATTCCCGTGATCGCCCTGGAACGCACCACCTGACCCGCCGGCTGCCAGGCCCCGGCCAGCACCGGGATGGATTAAATCGCTACACATGCCATCCGTGTGTCTAGTCGCCGACAAACTCTTCGCACCGGAGGAAGTTCCGGGTCCCGTGGGCGTCGTCCTGGCCGGGGGCAAGATCATCGCCATCGAGCGCAATCCCGCCACCATGCCCGCTGGAGCGGACCTCGTCGACCTGCGACCCTGGTCGCTCGCACCCGGTCTCGTCGACCTCCACACCCACGGCTTCGGTGGCTACGACGTGACCTCCGGCTCCGAGGCAGACGTCCTGGCCATGGCCCGCGCGCTGCCGTCGACCGGCGTCACCGCGTTGTATCCGACCATTGCGTCATCTCCGGCACCGCAGACCCGCCGCCAGGTCGGCCGCGTGGCGCGCGCCATAACCCGGCGGGTCCGCACCAGCGCTGAAATCCTGGGCATCCGACTCGAAGGCCCATACATCAGTCGAGACAAGCGCGGCGCACAATACGCACCTGCCATCCGTCCACCAGATGCAGACGAGCTCCTCCTGCTCGCCAGTGAAGGGCCCATCGCGATGGTGGACTTCGCACCCGAACAGGACTCGGACGCTCGACTCCAGGTCGCGATGTCGCGGCTCGGCATCATCCCCAGCGTCGCTCACACGTCGGCCACCTATGCGCAAACACTCGCCGCCCTCGACGCCGGCGCGCGGCACTGCGCCCACCTGTTCAACGCTATGCCGCCGTTCGAGCACCGCGCACCGGGCGCCGTCGGCGCGCTCCTGACCGATGCGCGCCCGAGCGTCGAAGTCATCGCGGATGGCGTGCACGTCCATCCCGCGATGCTGCGTCTGGCCGTGGCGTCCCGCGGTCCGCGCCAGGTGGCGCTGGTCACCGACGGCATGTCGGCCGCCGGTCAGGGTGACGGACACTACACCTTCCTGGAACGCGACGTCGTGGTCGCCGACGGCGCGGCGCGTCTGGCAGATGGCACGCTGGCCGGCAGCATCCTGACACTGGACGCCGCCGTGCGCAACATGGTCCAACTGGCCGGCGTGAGCTGGAGCGATGCCATCCGCATGGCGACGCTGACGCCCGCAAGCATCGCCGGCGTCGCGCACCGCAAAGGCCGCCTGGGTCCAGGTGCCGACGCGGACCTGGTCGTCATAGACCAGCACGGGCTGATCCAGCAGACGTGGATCGCTGGACAGTGTGTGTTTGCTGGACCTCACTGACCCTCAGGTGAACGAACGGCGGCTCAACACCGTCGAGCAGTTACATAAATATGACTCAATCTCGCCGCTGGGGGCGCGCCCCCCGCACGAGTCTGGGCTTGCGCGTGCGCCGCCGGGCCGCGGCCTTGGCCTTGTCGCGTTCAAGCTCCGAGTTAGTCTTGAAGTAGCGCTTGCGCTTGTATTCGCGCAAGATGCCCGACTTGTCGATCGCCGTCTTGAAGCGGCGCAACATCTGGTCGAACGACTCGCCCTCGCGTACCTCGACGTGCATCAGCCTGCCGTCGCCAGCGCGAACGCGCGCTGCGCCTCTGCCAGCTCGCGGCTTACCCGCCGATATTCTCGCAGCGCATCGGGCGACGGCTCGGCATACGCCACGCGATCGGCCTCCTCGCGTAACTGCTCCAGGTCGCGCACAAGCGCCTCGAGCCGGCGCGGGTCCCCGCCATTGGCGGCCAGCACTCGACGCGCGTTGGCGTCCAGGACGCCCGTATCTTCCACCCTCGACTTCGGGGCACCCTTCCTCTGGACCGGGCGGCGCTGCTGTCGACGCGGCATCTAGTAGCGGCTCCGGCCAGTCGATCGTCCGCCGTAGCCACTACGACGCTGCTGGAAGCAATCCGAGCAATACACCGGCTTGTCGCCGCTGGGTTGGAACGGCACCTGGGCCTCCTTGCCGCAGCTCGAGCAGGTGGCGCTGAACATCTCGCGCTGGGCGCGGCCACCGGAGCTGTACCCACCCCCGTACGAGGACGAGCCCGACCCGCCGTACGATCCGCCATCGCGCTGCGACTTGCGGGCGGCGCGGCAGTCAGGGCAGCGCGAGGGCTCAGAGAAGCCGCGGCTTGCGTAAAAATCCTGTTCGCCGCTCGTGAACGTGAACCCCTGACCGCAATCGCGGCACGTAAGCGTGACATCAGCCGACATCGTGACGGCCCCCTTCAATACAACACTGAACAACTCGGCAGCCTGGCGTTGCCGAGCGACAAATACATGAGCCAGTCAACGTGCGGTCTGAGAGCGCAAGCGAACGTCGTGTGATGCCAAGCTAGGAGAGTGTAGCCCAGGCTCGATCCGGCTGCAGGGCTTTGCCGACCTCGGACGAGGCGATGCCGTGTCGCAGACCCCAGGTTGCGATCTGCACCCGATTGGACAGGCCGAGTTTGTTCAGAATGTGGTGGATGTGCGCCTCGGCCGTCTTCAGCGAAATCACCAGCTCCTCGGCGATCTCGCGATTGTTGTAGCCCCGCGTCACCAGCAGGGCCACCTGCCGCTCGCGCTCCGAAAGCGCATCGCCCTGACGGTTGGTCGCCGAACGGACAGGCGCGTTGCCGACGCTGCTCAGCAGTTGGCCAGCCAGGACCAGCGAGTCGTCCAGCGACTCGGCCTCGGCCGCCAGCCACGCACCCGCGTAGGCTGGCTCGCCGATGCGCTGTCTGGCGATGTCGAGATAGCGTCCAAGGCGGTGCTGCTCGGTCGGCAGCGGCGCGGCACCCACGACGGTGCGCAGGTGCCCCGCCGCGGCGGCGAGGCGCACGCATGCCACTACGTCCGTGTCCAGGACGAGGTTCGCCACCGCCTCGAGGAGGTGCGCAACCGTGAGTTTGCTGGCATGCAGCTCGCTCGCCTCGAAGGCTTCGGCGAGCGCGGCCGCGGCGATCTGCCGATCGCCTTGCGCGGCCATGACCGCCCCTCGCAACGTGAGCGACCTGAGCAACCCCGGCTGATCGTCAAGTGCCTGTTGCGCCAGGATGGCCCGCTCGAAGAGCGCGTCCGCGCCGACATAGTCACCCGCCTGTTCGGCGAGGAGCGCCCGCACATACAGCAGTCTTCCGGTGTGGAACGCCCGCCCGGAGGCAGTCGGCACTTCTGGAAAGGTGTCCACCAGCTCCTGGGCGCGAACGCAGTCACCCTGCTCGATGCAACACAGGGCCAGCTGGTACTGCGAGACCGGGTGAAACGGCCCACCGGTTGCCGACACGATGCGGTGTGTCCGCTCGTACAGGTCGCGGGCCGTGCCAATGTCGCCACGCGTGTACGCGACCCAGCCGAGCTGGTTCTCGGCAAAAAGCAACACATACGCATCCCCGGATGCGCGGGCAATCTTCACCGCGCGCGGGAGGAGCCGTTCGGCTGCCAGATAGTCGCCCTGCGTCGTCGCCATCACCGAGGCCCAACTGCCGGCGTGGGCTACCTCGGCGAGTGCGCAGTCATCGGGAGCCAGGTTTAGCACCGCGGTCAGCGCGGCACGGCCTTCGGAAAAACTCCCGCGCAGGTGCCAGACGATCGTGAGGCCCAGGGCGAGCTCCGCCGCGGCTGCCAGCTGCCGCGTCTCCAGCGTCCACTGCAACGCGGCGCGCAGGTTGTCCAGGTCTGGCGCGAGCCGCTCAACCTGGGTGGTGTCAAATGCCTCCGGAGGCGGACCGTCCGCGACCTGCAGGCACCAGTCGCGGTGCCGTTCGA
>JAFAWJ010000246.1 GCA_019242065.1 Chloroflexota bacterium | reverse complement strand
CGTCCGCCCGTGCTTCTTCCACAACGCGCTGGGCAACATCCACGAACGGCCGCTCGACGCGATCCTCAACTCGCCCGAGGCCGTCGCCTTCCGCCACGACCTCGACGTCAAGACCAATCCCGTGTGCAAGGTCTGCGTGTGCACGCTGTCCCTGGGGCGCCGCAGCCCGGCCTGAGCAGCGGCGCGCTCGCCTACGACGCCATCGCCGCTACCTACGATGCCCAGGTCCAGGGCGACCTGTGGATGCGAACGGTGCTCCACCGCCATTACGCACATGTCTTCAAACCCGGCGCCCGCGTCCTGGACGTCGGATGTGGCACGGGCATCGACGCGGTGTACCTGGCTCGCCGAGGGATCAGTGTGCTGGCTATCGATTTTTCGCCCGAGATGATCGCCCAGTGTCGGGCCAGGGTCGCCTCGGCCGGCCTGGAACACGCTGTCCAGTCCCGGATTCTGTCGGTTCACGACCTCGGATCACTGAGTGGCGAGCGGTTCGATGGTCTGATCTCGGCGTTCGCCGGCCTGAGCACCCTGCCGGACCTGCGGCAGTTCGCCGTCGACGCATATGCGCTGGTCAGGCCCCACGGTCGACTGATCCTGCACCTGCTGAATCGCTTCAGTCTGTGGGAATGGCTCGGCTACGTGGCCCATGGCGACTGGCCGTCGGCGGGTCAGGTGGGTCGCCGAACCACGCGCGACTTCACCATTGGCGGTCGCGCGGTGCGGCACAGCCTGTATTTTCCGCACGAAGCCTACCGACGTTTTTTCCGGGATCACTTTGTCCTGCGTGGCGCGTACGCGCTGGGCTCGGTGCGCCCGCCGCATACCGTCCGCCGCGTACCCCCGGTCGTCGTCAAGAGCCTGCAGGCCGTGGACCTGAGAACTGGCCACTGGCCGCTAGTCCAGAACGCTGGTCGGTTCTGGGTGCTGGACCTCGAGCGCCTGTCGGCCTGAGCGGCTCGTGACGAACAGTGCCGCCAGCACCAGCAGCGCGCCGGCGACCCGGGCGGCGAAGCGTCCCGCAATCGCGCCAAACGGGCCGTACACCGGAATCAGCGCCACTGCGACCACCACGAGCGTCACGGCTCGCACCCCGTCCGCCGCGGCCAGCACCTTCGCCTGCCGATACGCCAGCGGCAGCAGCAGCAGCGGCGTCAGGAGCACGTCGAACATCATCACCCCGAGCAGTAGCTGAAAATAGATCACCGATTGCGCATACGCCGGCCCATAGATCAGCACGATCAGCGGCTGTGCAAACGGGATCAGGACCAGCAGCACCAGACAGATGCCCGCGCTTCGCACCAGCCCGCGGCGGACATAGTCGCGCAGTTGCGTCCGCACGTCGACGCTGGCGATGCCAGGCAGCAACACCGTGTACAGGCTCTGGTTGACGACGTCTGCCTTGGTGGCCAGGTTCAGCGCCAGCGCATACGTGCCCACCAGCGTCAGGGCTACGCGCTGATTGAGCAGCAGCACCTCGGCGTTGGCGGTCAGCATCGCAAACAGACTGGCGATCCATAGCCAGCGACCCGTCTCAAAGAGCTGTCTGGCCTCCGTTGCCAGGTCGTCCCAGGACGGCAGGCGCAATCGAAAACCGAGTGGCAGCATGCGCGCGGCGGCCGCGTAGGTGACCAGCGACGTGCCGATACCCAGGATGATCAGCGTGCTCAGCAGGTCGAGCCGTCCGATGGCAGCCAGCACGAGCGCCAGCACGGCGGTCAGCCCGGTGTTGATCAATATCAGCGACGACATGCGTCCAAAGCCGCCAGTCGCCTGCAGCACGGCGCTGAGCGCTCCGCTGGCGGCGGTGGCCACGATTCCGATCAGCGCCCAGCGCAGCAGCCCGACGTCGACGTCGTTCAACACGCGGCTCGAGATCAAGCTCGCCATCGCACAGCCAACACCCACGATCAGCGCGGACAGGCCGAGGCGCAGCCAGAAAAAACTCCGCGCGCGCATCTCCGCCGCCTCGGGCCTGGCCGGCCACGCCGACGAGATGCGCAGCACGGCCGCCTCCGTCAGTCCGCCTTCCGCCAGCGTGCCGACGATGCCGACCGTCGCCGCCAGCACCGCGTAGGTCCCGAAGTCGGCCGGTCCCAGCGCCCTGGCGATCAACAGCGACGCCACAAAGCCCAGACCCAGCCGCACGACGCCGGCCGAGGTGACCACCGCCCAGCCGCGAGTGAGCGGATCCAGCGTGAGACGCCTCACTGGGCTACAGGCTAGTCCCCGATGATGCAGGTCGATAGTTGACGGCGTTGCCGGTCGTGTACCGTAGGCAGACGGACAGGTAACAATCCCGCGACAGGGGCCTGTTCGTACTCAATCAACAAGCGACGATCTCAAAGAGACATCGTGCAGCCACCGATCTACCCGTGCGTCGGCGGACGCAAATGAGCAGCGGCGGTCTGACCGCGTCGGTTGAGCCGCGGCGAAGCCGCAGCGACCGGCTCGAGCCAACTCGGGCCGCCCTCGAACGCGCCGTTGTCGAGACCGTCGCCTACGCCGACGTCTTCGATTACCCCCTAACTGCCGACGAGATCCATCGCTACCTGATCGGCGTCTCGGCAGGCCGCGGCCCGCTGCGCTCGCTGCTGCAGACCCAGCCGCCGCGCGAGCTCAGTCGGTCGGGTCGCTATTTCACCCTCGCCGGCCGCGAAGCGCTGGTCGAGACTCGCAAGGCACGCGCGGCCCAGGCTACCGACTTCTGGCATCGCGGCGTGCATTACGGCCGTCGCATCAGCAATCTGCCGTTCGTCCGCATGGTCGCGGTGACCGGCGCGCTGGCCATGGACAACATGGCCGACGCCGACATCGACTACCTGATCATCACCGAGCCCGGTCGACTCTGGCTGTGCCGCGCCCTGATCGTCGGCCTGGTGCGAATGGCCGCCATGCACGGCACCGAGCTGTGTCCGAACTACTTTCTCTCCGAGCGAGCACTGGAGTTGTCCGAGCGCAACCTGTTCACTGCCCACGAAGTTGCCCAGATGGTGCCCCTGACCGGGATGGCGACGTACCAGCAGTTGCGCGAGCTGAATCGGTGGACGTACGCGTATCTGCCGAATGCGAGCGGCACACCCCGGCGCATGGCCGCCGTCGAGCCGTCCGACCGCCGCACTCATCGCTGGGTCGAAAGCACGCTGCGCAGTCGGATGTGCTCGCCCCTCGAGCGCTGGGAGATGATGCGCAAGGTCCGCAAACTGGGCAATCAGGGCAACGGCCACGCCGAGGCGGCTTTCGGTCCGGACTGGTGCAAGGGCCACTTCGGCGATCACGGGCAGGCGACCCTGAGTCGCTACGCCGAGCGTCTGCAGGCACTCGGAGCTGAAGCATGACCCAGGCGCGGGTCGACGTCCTCCTGGGACAGTCCTACTTCCTGCGCTTCGACCCCAAGCTGTGGGCCGCCATGCAGCCCTACCCGCCGCTGGGTGCACTGTACGCCGCCAGCTATCTGCGCGCGCGCGGGCACAGCGTCGGCCTGTTCGACGCGATGCTGGCCGAATCGGAGGCGGAGTGGGACCAGGCGCTGGCACAAAGCTGTCCCAGAATCGCGGTCCTGTATGAGGACAATTTCAACTATCTGTCCAAGATGTGCCTGTTGCGCATGCGCGAGGCCGCCTTTGCCATGGCGCGCATGGCCAAACAACGCGGCTGCACGGTCGTGATCGCCGGTTCGGACGCGACCGATCATGCCCAGGCATACCTGGACGCGGGCGCCGACTACGTCCTCATCGGCGAAGGGGAAGAAACCCTGGGTGAGCTGCTCGACGTCTTGCTCGATCGCTCGGATGCCCGCATGGAGGACATCCTCGGCCTCGCCTGGACCCGCGACGGGCAGCTCCAGATCAACCCCCGTCGACCGGACCTGAAAGACCTCGACGCCTTGCCGTTTCCCGCCTGGGACCTGGTCGACGTCGAACGCTACCGAACGATCTGGCAGACGCATCACGGGTACTACTCGATGAACGTCGCCACCTCGCGCGGCTGCCCGTATCACTGCAACTGGTGCGCCAAACCTATTTGGGGCCAGCGCTATCACGTCCGCTCGGCGGCCAACGTCGCGGAGGAGATCGCCTGGCTCAAACGCACCTTCCGCCCCGACCACATCTGGTTCGTCGACGACATCTTTGGCCTGATCCCCGGCTGGGTCGAGCAATTCGCGGACCACGTCGAAGCCAACGACGCGCGGCTGCCGTTCAAGAGCCTCCAGCGCGCCGACCTGATCCTCAAAGGCGACACGATCGACGCGTTGCGGCGCGCCGGCGCACAGCGCATCTGGGTCGGCGCCGAATCCGGCTCCCAGAAGATCCTGGACGCCATGGAAAAAGGCACGCGCGTCGAAGACATCTACGCCACCGCCGAGCGTCTGCACGCGGCCGGCATCCAGGTCGGATTTTTCCTCCAATTCGGGTACCCGGGCGAAACCCGCGCGGACGTCGAACACACCCTCCAGATGGTCCGCGACTGTCATCCAGACGACATCGGCATGTCGGTGTCGTATCCGCTGCCCGGCACCCGCTTTTTTACCGCCGTCCAGCACGAGCTCGGCAGCAAACAGAACTGGCAGGACTCCGAAGACCTGGCCATGCTGTACAACGGCCCGTTCAGTACGGCGTTTTATCGCTGGTTGCATCGCGTGCTGCATCGCGAGTTTCGAGCCCAGCGCGCCTCAGATGAGCTGCGCTTTGGGCATCCGACCCTTCGCCGCCGACTCCGCCTGTACGCTGCCATCGTGCGCAGCAAGGTCTCGCTGCCGGTCATGCGGCTGGAGCTCGAGCGCCGTGCTCGTGCACCGCACACCGGTCTGGTCAACCTGATACCGGTCGAGGCCGCCACCGACTGATGCCAGCCGACGTTCTGCTCACGCACGGCTATTTTCTGTACGAAGACCCGCACGAGCTGGCGGTGATGAAGCCCTATCCGCCGCTTGGCCTGCTGTACGTCAGCTCGCATCTGAAGTCGCGCGGCATCGCTACCGACCTGTTCGACACCACGTTCCGCCACTTCGAGGACCTGCAGCACTACCTGGAGCGCGAACGTCCGCCGGTTGTCGGGGTGTACAGCAACCTCATGACCCGCTCCAGGGTCCTCCAGGTGATCGGCGCCGCGAAAGCCGTCGGCAGCTACGTGGTCGTCGGCGGTCCGGATCCGGCCAATTACCTGGACGAATATCTCTGGCGCGGCGCGGACGTGATCGCTCTCGGCGAGGGCGAACTCACTCTGGAGGAGCTGGTCCCGCATCTGGTCCAGCACGGACCCACGCGGCTCGGCGGGATCCAGGGCATCGTCTTTCGTGACGACGACGGGACGATCGTGCGCACCGAACCCCGGCCGATGATTGCCGACCTGGACGCCCAGCCATTTCCGGATCGGGCCGCCATCGACCAGCACGAGTACGTCAACATCTGGCGCAAGCACCATGGTCAGGGCTCCGTGTCGCTGATCACCGCGCGCGGCTGTCCGTACACCTGTACATGGTGCAGCCACTCAGTCTTCGGCTACTCGCATCGCCGTCGCTCGCCGCTGAATGTGGTGGACGAAGTGGAGCACATCGTCGACACCTATCACCCCGACCTGCTCTGGTACGCGGATGACGTGTTCACCATCAACCACAAATGGCTATTCGAGTACACCGCCGAAATGGAGCGGCGCGGCTTTCACCTGCCATTCGAGACGATCTCACGTGAGGATCGCCTCAACGAAGAAGTGGTCGAAACCCTGGCACGTCTGGGCTGCTACCGGTTGTGGATTGGCGCCGAAAGCGGCTCCCAAAAAATCCTGGACCGCATGAAGCGGCGCACCAACGCCGAGCGCGTCCGCGACATGGTCCACCTGCTGCAAAAGCACGGTATCGAGGTGGGCATGTTCATCATGCTCGGCTACGACGGCGAAGACCGGTCGGACCTGGAGGCCACCGTCGAGCACCTGAAAGAGGCCGGTCCAGATACCTTCCTGACGACGGTCGCGTATCCCATCAAGGGCACGCCGTACTACAAGACGGTTGCCGATAAAGTCATCGCTCGCGGCGACTGGGAGACCGGCTCGGATCGCGACTACACGATCGCCGGTCGGCATTCGCCACGCTACTACCAGTTCGCGACGCGGTGGATGGTGAGCGAAGTCGCCCTCCATCGCCAGCGGCGCAGCCCCGGTCGAAGTTATCCGCGCATGGCGCGCTCGTTTCTGAGCGCCAAACTGGGCCAGATGGGCATGCTGCTGACCGAGCGCGAGGTCGAGCGCGCATGAGTACCACGCTGTCTTTTGTGCAACCCGACCAGTTCACACGTCGGCTGTGGCGCAACATTCTTCGTGTCAAACTCGCACTGATCGACTCCCGTCAATACCGGCGGACTATCTTGGAAGACGTCGACGGACTCCAGTTGGTCGTGCTGCCAGACGTTTTTAACCCGAAGCTATTGCGTTCAGGGGCCTTTCTGGCGTCGAGGCTTGACGGGTTGAGGACCGGTGCACGCGTGCTGGACCTTGGCAGTGGCTCCGGCGCCTGCGGCCTGGCAGCCGCCCGGCGCGGCTGCCAGGTGGTCGCCGTCGACATCAACCCCAGCGCTGTCCGCTGCACGCGCGTCAATGCGCTGCTCAATAACCTCGAGGTCGACGTCCGCCAGGGAGATTTGTTTGCGCCCGTCGAATCCGAGCGCTTCGACGTCGTGCTGTTCAATCCGCCGTATTACCGCGGTGTC
>JAFAWJ010000230.1 GCA_019242065.1 Chloroflexota bacterium | reverse complement strand
TGGAGCATGACTGCGAGCAGGAGCGCGAGTCCGACGAATGCAGTCCAAACCAGTGTGCGCGCGCTTTTCCAGTGCGTGAACCCGTACGCAGGGCGTCGCCTCACAATCTGGTGGTACGTGCGAGGTTGCGCTCCGATTGGAGTGCTGGGTCGTGGGCATGCCGCCGCGGGCCTTTCATGAGGATGTGTTCCCACTGGTAGTCGCGTACGTGATGACGGGCTTGATTCACTATTGGTCGGCGTTTGGGTCACTATTGGCGTTGCCTTCCGGAGGGCGCCGATATCGAACGCACATCGAACGGCCTCGTTGACTTGTTCCCTACCCGGCGGGGACATGCTTGTTGGAACATCATGAGTTCGCGCTTTGTTGCTGCTCGGCCAGGTCCGGACACAACTGACCTTGCAGATCGCGCAATTCGTCGATGGTCAGTGTGCGGTTGACGTGCCGGTCAAGCGCCGAGCAGGCCGCTGGCATGTGCGGATCCATGGGTTGTGTCAGCTCAGTCCCATCGGCGCGGGTCACGATGTTCTCGGTGGCAATTTGCAGAGCCCGACCCACGACGAGAGCGATGATGACGATCAGACAGACCCATGCAACGATTTGCCCGACTGTCGACCACCCTGTCCCGTACCGCGATCGCCCCAGTCGGCAAGCCATAATGCGAGCATCATCCGCTCCAGGCGCGGGCTCTTCGCCGTTCCTGGCGGTGGCCATGCACGCCACCTGTACCAATTGCGAATCCGTACCGCTCAGCGTGCCTTGTCTGCCGCGATGTCCTGGATGACATGCGGCCAGTAAGCGAGCCCATTCACCGCTGCTCATCCGTGCTGTGCACCCCGCTCATAGTGTGCGGGGTCGGGCCGAGCACTTTGAATGCGGGCGATCCACATCTGCCCCACACATGAGCAACACCGGAATGTGGTTTTGCGCTCAAACGGGGTCTACAATACGCGCAGGACTGGTGGACGCATCGAGCTTTGCATCGACTCTTCGCACGTTGCGACGCAAGCATGGCTATACACAGAATGAGCTTGCCGAACGCGCGGGCCTGAGTGTGCGCACCATCAGCGATCTCGAGCGGGGCATCAAGACGCGCCCCAGGCTAGCTACTGTCCGTCTGCTTGGCAGTGCGCTCCAGGGTGGTGCTGACGAGTTGGCGGCATTGCTGGCTGCGGGGACTCCGAATCACCTGCGCGATCCCGCGCCGCCCCAACTGCGCAACGAAGAGCTTCAGGATGCGGCCTCCACCATTCACCTAGACATCAGATATGCGAAACGCAGCGACGGAGCTCGCACCGCTTATGGCGTGACCGGTCACGGTCCGCCTCTATTGATCCCGCCTGGCCTGATCAGTCACCTGGAATGGTATGAGACTGCCCCAGGTGTAGGGCGCTGGCTGAGTTCACTTGCCCGGAACCGCACGCTTGTGCTGTACGACCGGCATGGTTGTGGTCTTTCCGATCGCAATCGTTCAGATTTCACAGCAAACGACGACATGCGAGATATCGAGGCTGTGGCCGAGACGCTCGCTACTGCGGAATTCGACGTATTTGGCTCTTCCTGGGGCACGCATCCGGCCATCATGTTTGCAGCACGACATCCCCATCGTGTGCGCCGCCTGCTGCTCTATGCACCAACGCTCTTGCACTCGCCAGCAGGTGCGAGTGTGGGTAGCACGGTTCGATCGGCCAGCTTGCAGGGCTCTATTGTCGACCGACGTCTGGCCCTGGCAGCGTTGAGACGCACGGACCTTGAGCTCTACGTGAGAACCGCCGCGATGATGTTCTTTCCTGACGATGCGGACTCGGACCTCTTCTGGAGCTTCGTCAATCATTTGCGCACTGCCGCAACCATGGATATGCAAGAACAGCTTGACCTGGTGCAATTCGATCTCGAACCGCTCCTGGAGAAAATCAATTCACCGACGCTGGTAATTCACCGGCGTGGCGATCGCGCGTGTCCCATCGAAATCGGCCAGTACATCGCGGCTCGGATTTCCGGTGCGAGATTTGTGCCGCTCGAGGGCCAAGCCCATTTTGCCTTTGTCGGCGATTGGCAGTCCGTTGCGGAAGTCATCCGAGAATTTTTGGAAGCTCCGCTAGTGTCCTGTCCCGGTAGATTCTGTTAACGTGGGGAGGTGCCTGCAGGTGATGGTAGAGCGGTTCAGAAGTCCCTTCGCGGTCCGTTGGCGGAGTTGAGGTTGACAGCCGAAGACCGAGCGACATTGGAATGCTGGACCACACGCCGAAAGACCGCCCATGGGCTGGCGGTGCGCGCGGAGATCGTGTTGGCCTCCGACAATGTTCTATAGCGAGGGTCTGAGATCGGTGCCTCAAGGCGGCATAGAACGTATGATCTACACCAGAGGCCAGCTCTGGGACAACCCCATAGCTTGATGGCTTGACGCGGCGACCCTTGTCGGGAACGTGGAGCAGGCTTCGGCCAGACTCTTAAACAGAATGTGGGGCGGCGCCGCCCTCTGAGCGCTGATGAGAACGTTGAGGCGCTGTGCGACCTCTGCACGTAACGTGCGCTTGGGTGGCTTCGCGCGTCGGCCGCAACGTTGCACGCGGACGGCATACGGTGACCTTCCAATGATTTGGGGTGAGCCTCGGCTCGACCCTTCCCGACAATGTGGGGCGCCGTCACTCCTCGAGCGCTGATGAGAACGATGGGGCGCGTGGCGACCCCTCCAGGTAACGTGCGCTGAGTGACGATCACCGTTGGCC
>JAFAWJ010000163.1 GCA_019242065.1 Chloroflexota bacterium | reverse complement strand
CCCCGACCGGTGGCGGAGTTTGCGGAGACGGTTCGCATCTACCGTGACGAGTGGCAGCGGGTCGGTCGGGATCCGGCTGAATATCAGATCGGCACGCTGTATCACACGGTCGTGTGCGAAACCAGCGAGCAGGCGCGCACGCTGGCGGTGCAGTGCTTCCGTCGCTTCCTGGCGGGGCTGCGGGATTCGGCGCTGCGGCCGACGCGGTTTTCGCAGTCGCGGCGCCCGTCGACCGCGCTGGCCGACCTGGACATCGGGCAACTGATCGATCAGGCGCGGCTGATCGCGGGCAACCCGCAGGAAGTGGCCGACACGCTGCGGTATCTGCAGGGCGAGGTTGGCTTTACCCACCTGAACCACATGTTCCAGTTCGGCGGTCTCAGCTTCGAGCTGGCGCAGCAGTCGATGGCGCTGTACGCCGCCGAGGTGATACCCAAACTGCGCGCCGCCACCGCGCCGCCCGTGACGGTCTAACTACCCCTGGCCGAACATGACGCACACTGGTTTGTCGCAGCTCGCCGCGTGGCCCGTCGGCGAGAGCTGCCCGCTGTGCTGATCGATGCGAAAGCTCACCAGGGTGTTGCTGTTGGCGTTGGCCACCACCAGGAACTGACCGCTCGGATCGATATTGAAGTTGCGTGGCGTCTCGCCCTGCGTCGAGACCAGCTCCAGCAGCCGCGGCCGACCCGACTCCTGGTCGATACTGAACACGGCAATGCTGTTGTGCCCGCGGTTGGAGCTGTACACGAACTGACCGGAGGGATGCACGACGATCTGCGCACCCGAGTTGTGACCCACGAACCCCTCCGGGCGCGTCGAGGTGGTGCCGAGCAGTCGCAGCGCTGACGACTCGGCGTTGTAGTCGAAGGCCGACACCGACGAGTCGATCTCGTTGACGGTATAGACCCAGCGGTTGTTGGGGTGGACCCACAGGTGGCGCGGACCGGCGCCCGAGCTGAGCTGCGCAAACGGGTGCGGACTGGGAGCGAAGCGTCCATCCGCATCCAGGTCGAACACCATCACGCGGTCCATGCCCATGTCGCACGCCAGCGCGCGCTTGCCGGCCACGTCCGGTCGAATGCAGTGCGGAAAGGGACGCTCCAGCGTGATGGTATTGACGCCCCGACCCTGCAGCTGGACCATGTCGGCGGCGGGTTCGACGTGGCCGTCGTCGCCGATGGGAAAGACCATCAGGCAGCGGGGCCCCGGCAGCGCCGCCAGCAGGTAACGTCCGTCAGGCGCGGTGCTGATGTAAGTTGCGCCGCCGCCGATCGGCAGGTGGTCGTGCACGGACAGCGTCCCGTCTGCGCCGATCGTCAGCGTCGTGATCTGTCCGGCGAAGGCTTCGATCGGCCCCCAGGTGGTCGTCTCGCGTTGCGCCGCGTACAGCAGCCGGTGCGCAGGGTGGCGGGCAAGGTAGGTCGGGTTGCGAAGTCCGCGCACCTGCTGGAGCAAGCGCAGCTCGCCCGAGTCCGAATCCAGGTCGAAGACGCTGATGCCGACCTGGTCCTCGCCCATGTTGCCCTCACGCGGCAGCGGCGCCGGCCGCTCATACAGCGGCGGCTTCGGCTCCACGTACACCGACGTAATCGACCCGACGTACACCAGCATCAGCAAATCCGAGAGGCATTGTAGGTCGGAGATCAGGCCGGTCGACGAGTACACTGGCGCCGGGGTATGCAGACACGCACCTTCGGCCAGCTTGGCGCGGTGAGTGCACTCTCGCTAGGCGGCGGCGGCATCGGCGGCACCTGGGGGCCGCGCACCCGCTCCGAGTCAGTGGCGACCGTGCACGCCGCGGTCGAGGCCGGCATCACCCTGATCGACGTCGCCCCTACCTACGGCAAGGGTGAAGCCGAGCTGGTCGTCGGCGAGGCCTTCAGCGGACGGCTGCCGGCCGGCATACGCATCACGACCAAGGTTGCCCTCTTCGCGCGCTGGTCCCAGGTCCGGCCGATGCTGCTCGAGCAGCCGCTCACGGCCGACCGGCTCAACGCCGCCATCGGGCGGAGTCTGAACGACAGCCTCGCGCGCTTGCAGACTTCTCACGTCGATATCTTGTTCGTGCACGACCCACTCATCCCCGACGGTCAGCCGCCAACCGCCCTCGGGCTGCCGCTCAGCCTGTACCAGGACGTCGTCCGGCCGACGATGGCCCGACTCGCGGAGGAGGGCCGTATCGGCGCCTGGGCTATCTCGGCCACCGGCGACGCGCCGACGTGCATCGCCGCACTCAAGGAGGATCCGGCTCCGCGGGTTGCCCAGGTCGAAGCCAACGTCCTGCGCTCCCGAGCGGCGACCGGCTCGAGTGATCTCCGACCGGGCGCAACCGAGCTGATCGCCACGGCGGACCGCCGCGGGGTAGCGGTGATGGTCATCAGCCCGACCAGAAGCGGAGCGCTCACCAATGGGTTCGACCGTACCGTCGACGACGAAGCGGCGGCCGCGTTCCGCCGCGCGGAGCCGTTTCGGCACCTGGCGCATGAGCTCGGCCTGCAGCCAGCGTTTCTGGCGCACCGTTACGCGCTGACGTTGCCAGGCGTCGCCACCGTGACACTCGGCGTCAAGAATCGACTCGAGCTACACGAGGCGCTGGCGGCGGAAGCCGCCGGGCCGCTGTCGGCCGCGGTCATGCAACGGATCGACGCGGCTATGCTAGGCGGGGAGGAGACCCACGCCAGTGAGCACGACCCCGCCAGGTAGGGACTTCGACCAGGAAATTGAAGACGCGATCCGGGCCGCGCAGCGCGCAGCCGGGTTCGACTTCCTCGGCGCGCTCACGCGGCTGTGCTTGCTGCCGGCGCTGGGGTCGGTCAACACGACTGACAACGTGCCGGCATATGTCCGCGACCCGAGCGCCGCGCCGCCACGCGCGACGTGGTACGCGGATGCGGCGCAGGTCTTCGACAACCTGTACTTCGTCGGAGGCAAGGTGCACTCCGCCTGGGCGCTCCAGACCAGCCAGGGCTTCATCGTGCTCGACACCATCTTCCCGTACAACTCGGAGGAGCTGATCGTCGGGGGCATGCGGCGGCTGGGTCTCAACCCCGACGACATCCAGTACGTGGTGATCTCCCACGCCCACGGCGACCATATCGGCGGCGCGGAGATACTCCAGAAGCGCGGCGCGCGCGTCGTGATGGACCCCGCCGATTGGGAGATGCTGAGCCGCTACCCGAATCGCTACACGTCGATGTCGCCGCGACACGACGTGGATGCCCACGACGGCATGCCACTCACCCTGGGCGACACCACCCTCACGCTGTGGCAGACGCCCGGCCACACACCGGGCACGCTGTCCTTCACGTTTACGGTGTTCGACCGCGGTCGCCCGCTCAACGTGGTCTATTCGGGTGGCACCGCGCTGAATTTTCCGTGCAGCACGCCGGATCCCGGCATTCGCAACCTGCAAATCTATATCGACTCTCAGCGGCACATCGCCGCGCAAGCCGCCGCGACGCAGGCCACGGTGCTGCTCTCGAACCACTCCGAGTTCGACAACGCCGTCAACAAGACAAAAATGCTGGCCGGGCGGGGCGATGGACCGCATCCATTCGAAGTTGGCAGTGAGCTGATCCAGCGCTACTTCGAGGTGACGCGCAATGGCGCGCGCGCGGCCCAGATCGGACTGGAACGCATGGCTGCTGAGGGCTAAGGTGCATGGCCGAGATTGTCGCGGGCTTCGGCGTACCCCACACGCCCATGTTTCCTGCCCTCGTCGCACGCGAAGGGCCCCAGTCCGAAACGGCGCAGCTGTACCGGAGTGTGGCCGACCACCTGCGAGCCGTCGAGCCGGAGGTGCTGGTCATCTTCGACTCCGATCACCTCAATACGTTTTTCCTCGACAATTTTCCGACGCTCTCAGTCGGTGTGAGCGACCATACCAGCGGTCCGAACGACGGCACGCCCGGCTTGCCGCGGTACACGCTGCCGGTGAGCGAATCTCTCGCTGAACATCTCCTGAAGTCTGGACTGCAGCACGGGTTCGACCTGGCGCGCACGCAAGAATTCGAGGTCGATCATTCGATCCTGGTGCCACTCCACTTCCTGACGCCTGACATGCGCATTCCGATTGTCCCTATCTTCGTCAACGGAATCGTGCACCCGCTGCCGGCCGCCAGACGGTGCCTGGCGCTGGGCCAACTGGTCCGCGAAGCGGTGGAGGCGGTGCCCGATCGCACGCGGGTCGCCGTACTCGGCAGCGGGAGCTTCTCGCTCGACGTGGGCGGTCCGCTCTCGCCACGCGGGACCTACTCCGGTGTGCCGGATCCGGATTGGGCGCGCGCCATTATCGACTATTTGCGCGCCGCACAGATAAACGACCTGCTGAACGCGGCGACGAGTGAGCGACTGGCGGGTGGCGGGAACGTCGCCGGCGAAGTGCTGAACTGGATTGCGATGCTGGGCGCCGTCGGCGATCGCAAACCGCGCTTTCTGGAGTCGCAACTGGAGCTCGGACACGCGTATGGCGTGTGGCGTTGGGATTGAGCATGAGCATCTACGCTGTCCACAAGATCGCGCAGCGTCTGCGCAAGGACACCGGCTTTGCGCGGCGCATGCGGGAAGATCCGTCGGCGGCCATCGCCGATTTCCCGCTGAGCGACCAGGAGCGCCGCGCCATTCTCAGTGGCGACGTGGGACGTCTGGCCGAACTCGGCGCGCACGGGTACCTGCTGGGAGCCTTTGCCCAGCAGCAGGTGGTGGGCGTGACGATGGCCAATTACGTCCAGCGTATCCACGACCCGGGCTCGACGAGCTGAAAAAGAGCCGCTATGGGCCACCATCCGCGCCCACCTGGACGGCGTCCAGGAGGACTTCGGCGGACTGCCCTTCGACCGCTATCATCCCCGCGTGCTGCGCCGCTATGTCCTGGACGACGAAGATAATCCTGTCCGTCAGGACGATCCGCAGATTTGGAAAGCGTTCATGCAGGACGGCCGCCGTCGACGGGTCGCGTTCGACGAGGCCGGCAAATGGACAGTCACCACCCTGTTCATGGGCATCGACCACGATCTGGTAGGGAACGGTCCGCCGGTGCTGTGGAAGACGTCCGTGGTCGGCCCGCAACCGTGGGGCGGCTTCTCGTGCTGGTACTCGAGCCGCTGGAAAGCGCTGTCCCAACATGACCAGGTCGCCGAGGCCGTCCGCCGCGGCCAGGATCTGCCCGAAAAGCCGTTTCCCATCCGCTAGTTCCCAGTCCGACGTGCAGGTAAGATCGGCTGCATGGTGCTTGACCGAACCGACGTCCGCTCGACGATGGCCAGTTATGGGGCGACGGGGCGCCCCACTGCAACCGACTTCGTGCCGTGCGAATACGTGCGCTTCTACGACACCCAGCCGCAGGAAACGGACGGCGGCACGCGCACGTGGTA
>JAFAWJ010001137.1 GCA_019242065.1 Chloroflexota bacterium | reverse complement strand
CCGCGAACCCGGCTGCCGCCGCTACCACCGCGCCGGCCTCTGGCGTCAGCGGTGCCGCGAACCCGGCTGCCGCCGCTACCACCGCGCCGGCCTCTGGCGTCAGCGGTGCCGCGAACCCGGCTGCTGCTGCCGCCGCTGCTGCCCCGGCCGCCCCCGCCGCTGGCGGGGCACCTGCCGGCGCTGCCACCGCGAACCCGGCTGCTGGCGCTGCCGCTGCCGCGAACCCGGCTGCCGCCGCTACCAGTGCCGCTGCCGCTGCGCCGGTGCCTAACTTGCCTGCTTCCTCCACGTTCTCGCCCACCGTCGAGGTCTCCGGGCTGGTCGCCAACCCGCGCAGCTTCACCTACGAGGACTTCATGGAGCTGCCGCCCGAGACCGTGCAGGTCTCCTTTCAGGCCGGCCAGAGCGTCACCAACGCCAGCTTCACCGGCACGCGCCTGCTGAACGTCTTCGACGCTGCCGGCGGCACGACGCTGCCCAACGACAGAAACAACGCCAAGCTGCGGGTGACGGTCACCGTCACCGGCGCGGACGGCTATCAGGTCGCCCTTGGCTGGGGCGAGCTCGACCCCGAATTTGGCGGCGCGCCGATCATGCTCGCCTACCAGGAAAACGGCCAGTCGATGGGCGACAAGATGGGCATGGCACGTCTGGTGGTGCCCGGCGACAAGGGCGGCGGCCGCTATGTCTCGACCGTCAAAAGCATCGAGCTGCGCGACCCAGGGCCCGTCGAGGACCAGGACTAGGTCGGCCCCGTCGAGCGAAAGGCCATGGCAGCGGTGACGCCGAGCGAGCGTGAGGCTCGGGCCGAACTCCAGGTCAACGAGATGGTCGCGCCAGGCATGATCGTCGACGGTCAGCGCAACCACGTCGACACGTCCACCTGGGCGGGCCGCCTCTCCCGACGCACGCGCGACACACGGCGCTCACGGCCAGATCCGCTGAACGGTCTGTCCGTTGCCGTCTCCTCTCTGCTGGTCCTGTTCCTGGTCTTGCCCATGGTTGGCCTGGTGTTGCGGGCCGCGAATTCGGGCAGGTTCTTCGATTCCCTCGGCAAGCCGATCGTCGTTCAGGCCCTGCGTCTGAGTCTCGAGACCACCGTGCTGGTGATGCTCCTGTCGCTCGGCATGGGCTCGCCACTGGCGCTGCTGCTGGCGCGCCGCAACTTCCACGGCAAGATCCTGGTCGACACGCTCATCGACCTGCCCATCGTGCTCCCGCCGGCCGTCGCGGGGCTGGCGCTGCTGCTGACCTTTGGCCGCAACGGCCTGCTGGGCGCGCAGCTCGAGGCCTTTGGCATCGAGCTGCCATTCACCACGGCCGCGGTCGTAATGGCGAGCCTGTTCGTGGCCGCGCCGTTTTACGTTCGCGCCGCGCGTTCGGGCTTCCTGGTGGTGCCACCCGAGCTCGAGGAGGCGGCGCGCCTCGAGGGTGCCACCGAGTGGCAGGTCTTCCGCTATGTGACGATGCCAGTCGCCGCGCCAGCGCTGTTTGGCGGGGCCGTGCTGTGCTGGGCGCGAGCGCTGGGTGAGTTCGGGGCGACGATCATGTTCGCGGGCAGTCTGATCGGGCGGACGCAGACGATGCCGTTGGCCATCTATAGCGCACTCGAGACGGACCTCGACGCGGCTGTGGCGCTGTCGGTGCTGTTGCTGGCGATCTCCTTCGTGCTGCTGATGGCCGCGCGCGGCTGGCTGCGGCGCGCGACCGAGGCCGGCTGGAGCTGAAGATTGGTTATGCCAGCAGGCGTTTGACTTCGCCCGCGGCGGCCAGCAGCTCGGGCGTGGTCAGGTTCGGGTTGCGGAACATGAAACCGCCGGCGCCCGCCGCCACGTACTCGCCCAGGACCTGCGCCGCACGCTCGGGCGCGGCCAGCTCGACCGGCTGACCACGGCGACCGGTCGCGGCAGCCCGCGCCTCACTCGCGTTGGCCACCAGCTCGACCGGCACGCCGATCGTGCGGGTGATCTCCTGGGGATTGCGCCCCACCGTCTCGCAGTGGTCTTCGAGCACGCCAGACTTGTGCTTGAACTCGTCCACCGAGGCGACGTTCCAGTGCGTCAGGTCCGCGTGCGTGGCCGCGAGCAACAGCGTCCGCTTCTCGCCCCCACCGCCGATCAGGATCCGCGGCCCACCGGCCTGCAGCGGGCGCGGCGAATTCAGGGCGCCGTCGATGTGGTAGTAGCGTCCGCTGAAACTCGGTCGCTCCTCGGTGAACATGAGGCGCGCAATCGACAGCGCCTCGTCGAGACGGTCCATGCGTTCGCGCACGGCGGGAAACGGAATGCCGTAGCCCGCGTGCTCGTCGGCGTTCCAGGCCGCGCCGATGCCGAGCAGGGCGCGACCGCCCGAGACGACGTCAAGGGTGGTCACCATCTTGGCCAGCAGTGCCGGGTTGCGGTACGTCACGCCCGTGACGAGCGTGCCCAGCCGTACGCGCTGGGTGTGGGCTGACAGGGCGGCGAGGGTGGAGTAGGCCTCGAGCATGGGCTCGGTCTCGGGGCCGACTCCACGGATCTGATAGAAGTGGTCCATGACCGTGACGAGGTCGAAGTCGGCGGCCTCGGCGGCTTGGACCAGTCGCGTCAGATGAGCGAAGAGGCCCGTGGCGGGCACACCCGGGAAGGTGTAGCTGGGCATGTGGTAGGCGAACAGCAGGGGTGTGGTTGGCACAGAGCGAGAAGACCTCGTGAGTGGCGCGAACCTCGAGCGCGGCTTTATTCTCTTTTGAGACTACCAGCTTTGTGAAGCAAGGGTGCCGCGCGCACCCGGGAGGAGCACGTGACCCTCACCGCCTCGGGCCGCCCCGACGTTAGTCGCATCGTCGACCTCGTCCCCGACAACGCCCACTTCATCGGTGGCCAGTGGGTCCCCGCCAGGAGCGGGGAAATCATCGACGTCATCGACCCCTCCAGCCAGGAGCTGATCCGCCGCGTGCCACGCGGCCGCGCCGAAGATGTCGACGCCGCGATCAGCGCGGCCGAGCAGGCCTTCCCCGCATGGCGCGATACCAGTCCGTCGGTCCGCGCCGACCTGCTGCGCGCCTGGGCCGACGTGTGCAAGAAGTACGCGGTCGAGATCGACACCCTCGAGGCCCTCGGTGCTGTCGGTGCTGAGCTTCGACGATCCCGAAGAAGCTCTGCAGATCGCCAATGGCACCCAGTACGGTCTGGCGGCGTCGGTGTGGACCAACGACGTGCGGCGCGCGGTGCGCCTGGCGCGCGGACTGCAGGCCGGCCAGGTGTACGTCAACACCTATGGGCCGGCCGGCGTCATCGGCGCTCCATTTGGTGGCTACAAGAAGAGCGGGTTCGGACGCACGATGGCGTCGGACACGATCCTGGAGTACACCCAGGTGAAGGCGGTCGTCATCAACGCCAACGACTGACGCTCACGTCTGGCACGATACTCTCATGTGAGAGTACCGTGTGGACAGGATGTTGCCGCCCGCCGTTCCCGTCCCGCGGCGGGTGCTCGCCCTCGCGCGTGTGCTGCACGATTCACAGCTGGCTTCGACCCACTGGCCGTTGATCAGCATGCGGCGAAGTGGGGCAGTGCCATGCTCCGACGCCTGGGACGCAGAGGTGTTGTCAAGCAACCTCATGAGTGCAAATAGTAGTCTCCCCTGAGAAGACGTCACGCTGGCTACGCCTGGTCCGTGCCATGGGACAGTCCTGCCGGGAGTCGATCAGACCACGTCGACGGTGCGGATGTTGCCAGCGGGTGTGCCCGTCACTTCGAGACATGTCTCTCGTTGGACGGGTCGTGGCAGAATCGCGCTACGCAATGTCAGGGCCCGTCGTCACCGCGCTGAACTTCTACCCGATCAAATCCTGCGCCGGCACACCCCTGGAGGTCGCCGACATCGGTCCGCGCGGCATCCTCCACGACCGTGAGTTCATGCTCACCTACCCCAACGGTCGGTTCATCACTCAGCGCGAGCTGCCGCATCTGGCCCAGATCCACCCCACGCTCACCGACGGCACCCTGGCGCTGGCTGCCCCAGGCATGTCCCCGGTGGCGATCGAGCCGACCGACGCCGGCCCGCGGCAGCCGGTGGTGGTATGGCGTGACACGGTGCTCGCCGTCGATCAGGGCCCGGTGATCGCCGATTGGCTCAGTTCCTTTCTCGAGACACCGGTTCGTCTCATGCGCATGCCAGCCGACACGGTCCGCCGCCTTGACCCGCAGTACGCGCCGCGCGCCAGCGACCAGGTTGGCTTCGCCGACGGCTACCCGCTGCTGCTGATCTCCGAAGAATCCCTGGACGACCTGAACTCGCGACTGGCGAGCCCGCTGCCCATGAATCGCTTTCGTCCCAACGTGGTCGTGCGCGGAGCGAGCAAGGCGTACGCCGAGGACGAGTGGGCCGATCTCAGCATCGGCGCGGTGCGCTTCAACGGGGTCAAAACGTGCGCCCGCTGCGCGATCACCACCACCGACCAGGTGACGGCCGAACGCGGCCTGGAGCCGCTGGCGACGCTCGCCAACTATCGGCGCATCGAGCGCGGTGTGCTGTTTGGCCAGAATCTGGTGCACGCCGCGCCGGGCCGCATTGCCATCGGCGATGTGCTGACCGTCCACGCGTACGCCGACCCACCAACTGTGAACCGCTCCAACCGGCCGCTGTCGTCGGCGACGGGCGGAGGTCAGCGCGACCAGGCGCCACACTCGGGCCTCGAGGCAGCCATGTGACGTGCCGTGACGAGAGGCATGTCGACGGTCACCACGCCTGAGTCCGCCGTCGCCCGCTGGCGCGCGATGGTCGCCGCGCACCACGCCCAGAGCGAGCGACTACGCGACCTCGACTGGCGGCCAGCCCACGGCGTCGCCGCACCCAGTGTCGAAAGCTTTCGCGCCGACCGCGGCCGCGAGGACGACACCCGCATCATTGACGCCCTGCGTCGGATCGTGCCGCCACAGGGCACGTTCGTCGACGTCGGCGCCGGCGCGGGCCGCTTCACGATTCCCCTGGGCCGCGACGTGGCACGCGTCGTGGCCGTCGAGCCAAACGAGAGCATGCGCCAGGCGCTTCAACGTGACGTTCAGCGCGCTGGCCTCACCAACGTAGAGATCATCGGCACCCGCTGGGAAATGACCTCTGGTGTGACGGGTGATGTGGTACTGGCCGCGCACGTGGTGTATCCAATCCTCGAGATCGCCGCGTTCCTGCAGCGCCTGGATGCCGCGGCGCGGCGCTGCGCGGCGGTCGTCGTCTTCGAAGCGCCGCCGCTTTCGTGGCTGTTCGGCTTCTGGCCGCGCGTCTACGGCGAAGAACGCCTGCCGCCGCCGCACCTGCCGCAGGTCATCGACGTCGTGACCGAGCTCGGCTTCGGGCCACCTGAGGTCGAGCTGATCGAGGTCGAGCCGTTCGAGCTGGGTCCGCCCGAGATCGCCCGCCAGAAGCTGCGGCGCCGGCTGTACGTGGCGCCCGAGACGCCCGCCGATCGCCGCCTGGCCGCGGCAATGGACGAGCTCCTCGAATCGCGTGAAGGGATCCTGGTGCCGCGGACCGACCGCCCGCTGCGGGTAGGCCTGGTGCGCTGGCAGCCGACGCAGGCCCACGCACGCTGACTACACCAGGCGTCGGCTCCGCGCGAACGCGCGGCTGCGCTACCGTGTGGAGATGCCCCGTCAGTCGCCGACCATTCGCTTGACCCTCGGCGAGTGGGCGGTCCTGGGTCTGCTCGGCTGCGGCCCGCTGCACGCCTTCGCCATCGTCAAATCCCTGGCCCCCGACGGCGAGCTCGGCCGCGTCTGGTCGGTGCCGACGCCGGTCGTCTACCGCGCCGTCAACCGCCTACGTGACGAGGGGCTGGTCGAAGCCATTGGCGAAGAGCGCAGCGACGCGGGTCCGCCCCGGACGCTGCTGGCCATCACGCCGGTCGGTCGGCGGCAGCTGCAGGCGTGGCTGCGCTCGCCGGTGGTCCACCTGCGCGAGGTGCGCAGCGCGTTGATGCTCAAGCTGGCGTTGCTGGCGCGCTTGCGCAAGCCGGCGGAACCGCTGGTCACAGCCCAGTTGTGGACCTTTGTGCCGATCATGCGCGGTCTGGAGGCGCGGGTGGCGGCCGCCGATAGCGAGGGCGAGGGCAGTTTCGAGGCGACGCTCGCGCGCTGGCGGCTGGAAAACGGCCGCGCCATCATGCGCTTTCTGGAAGAGCTGCAAAAGCCCGCGCAGAGATAAGAACCTGAAGCCCTCAAACCCAAGCGCCTTCCCAGACGTGTCACTCAGTAACTGACACGTCTCTCGGGTGCATTCGTGTCCGAGCTGCGAGTGGCGGTTAGCACGGACGCGGGGGGACGCCGCGGGAGTGAGCGCAGCGAACGGCGGCGGGGGGCCGCAGGCCCCCTGATCCGTGCGGAGCACACCAGCGGCACATGTGCCGCTGGTCAGGGTGGCGCATGCGCCACCCTGCGGAGGCCGCTCATGAGCGGCCTCCCTCCATACGAGTGCACCCAGCGGTGCATGCACCGCTGGGCACCAGGGCGCATGCGCCCTGGTGAGGAGTTCGCGCATGCGCGAACTCCCTCCAGAGT
>JAFAWJ010000116.1 GCA_019242065.1 Chloroflexota bacterium | reverse complement strand
ACGAGGGCTAGTATCTCCGCTCAGGGCCGCGTTGCCGAGTTTTATTCGCCGCCAAATCGCCAGCACGCAAGGCAGGCACTGTCGAAGGTCGAGGCTTGTGAACAGCGGCGCGACCAGGGCAAGGCTAATGGCCCAGCGCGATCAAGGCGGCGTTCACGATGTGGCCGCTGTCGATGCCGGCGTAGCTGTACAGGTCGGCGCGGGCGCCGCTCTGGCCGAAGCGATCCATGCCCAGTGGGACCGTCGGCTGGCCGAAGATCGAGCCGAGGAAGGCGAGCGCGTGGCTGGAGCCGTCGAGCACGGTAACCAGGGGCGCGCGCCGCGCGGCAGACTCGCGCAGCAGGATTTCGACGTGACTGGCCGCCTCCGGCAGGGTCGCCGAGCGGATCGCCGACAGGCGCGCGGACTGCCAGTCGGCATACAGGCGGTCGGCGCTGGTGATGTTCAGTACGGTGGTCGCGACGCCTTCGCCGCTGAGCTCGGCGGCGGCGTCCAGCACGTCGGGCACGATCGGACCGCTGGCGGCCAGCACGACGTGTGGCGCGCCGTCGGACGCGAGCGCAGGGTCGGGCTCGAGCAGACAGTAGCCGCCCAGCAGGACCTGCTCACGCAACACATCGAGACCCACTCGATCCGCGGCGCGCACAAATGCCTCTTGCGGCACCGAGCGGGTGCTCAGCCGCAGGTAGGTGCTCACGCCGTTGGCCCGGTCGAGGCACTGGCGCAAGCCCTCCAGCAGCGCCCACTCGGTTTCGCGCGCGAAGCACGGCTCGTACAGACGCAGGTTCGGTAATTCCAGACCGATCGAGGCGGTCACCGCGCTCTGGTGGGCGCCGCCTTCGGGACTCAGCGTCACACCCGCCGGCGTGCCGGCGAACACGAAGCGCGAACCCGAGTAGGCGGAGTAGATCAGCGCGTCCAGTCCGCGACACACGAACGGGTCATACACGGTGCCGACCGGCAGCAGGATCTCGCCGTTCAGCTCATGGCTCAACCCGAGCTGCCCGAGCAGCATGAACAGGTTCATCTCGCTGATGCCCAGCTCGATGTGCTGGCCGCCAGGCCCCGGCTCCCAGCGCAGCAGGCGGGGCACGGCGGTGGGCGGCGCCTGCCACGGGTTTTCAGCCCACACGCCGGTGCGATTTACCCAGCCGCCCAGGTTGGTCGAGATGGTCACGTCTGGGCTGGCGGTGACGATGCGCTCGGCCAGGGGTCCGCCCAGGCGCGCCAGCTCGACTAACGTGTTGCCGAAGACTTCCTGTGTCGAGATGCTGGCGGGGGCGCGACCAGGCAGCGAATCCGGCACATCCGAGGCGCGTACGGCGGGGGCGTCGACGCTCGGGCGCGACCCGCGAGGGTACAGGCGGGCGGCGGCCTCGTGGCATAACTCGGCCTCGGCGGAATCGGGTGCGAAGCAGGCCCACTCGTCGTCGGCGGGAATGCACAGCTCACCGCGCAGGGTGTCGATCTGAGGCTCGCTCAGCAGCGCCGAATGATTGAGCGGATCGGCGGCGAAGGGCAGGCCCCAGCCTTTCATGGTGTACGCGAACAGCACCGTCGGCTGGCCCGGGCTGGCGTCGGCTCTTTCGAAGGCGGTGAGCAGCTCGCCGAGGTCGTGACCGCCCAGGTCGCCGAGCAGTCGGGGCAGGTCGGCATCAGAGGTGTCGGCGACGGCTCGGGACAGGTCGGCCTGCTGGTCGGCTGGGGCGCCACCGATCAGTCGTTCACGGGCGGCGTCGCCGGGGAGTCGGACGATGTCCTGGTACTCCTCGTTGAGCATGTCGTCGATGCGCTGGCGCAACGCGGCGCCGCCGGCCCGAGCGAAGGCCGCCTGCAGGCGCCGGCCATACTTGGCTTCTATGACCTGCCAGCCGATCCCGCGGAACAGGGCTTGGATCTCCTGGACTTTGATGCCCGGAATGACGCGGTCCAGGCTCTGGCGGTTGAGATCGACGATCCACAACACGTTGCTGAGCCGGGTGCCGCGAATGGTCTCGTCGCTGATGGCCTCCCACACGTTGCCCTCGTCGAGCTCGGCGTCGCCGAGGATGGCGATGAACCGACGCGACGGGTCGGCCTGATCGGGACGGAAGTGCGTCGCGGCGTAGCGGTCGGCCAGGGCGGCGAACAGGGGTGCGGCGGCACCCAGGCCGACGGAGCCGGTGCTGAAGTCGACCGGGTCGGGGTCTTTGGTGCGGCTCGGATAGGCCTGCAGACCGCCGAACTCGCGCAAGGTGGTCAGGTAGCGGCGGTCGAGGTTCCCCAGCAGGTACTGAATCGCGTGGAACACCGGGCTGGCATGCGGCTTGACGCTCACCCGGTCGCCGGCGCGCAGCCAGCCGCCGAAGTACAGGGCGGTCAGAATTGTGACCAGCGACGCGCTACTCGCCTGGTGGCCGCCGACCTTGGTGGTGTCGGTACTGGGGCGGACGTGATTGGCCTCGTGGATCATGCGCGTGGCCAGCCACAGTACGCGCTGCTGAATACGGTCGAGCGTCGCCAGCTGCGTGGTCACTGGTTCTCGAGAGATTTTGCGAAATTTTTACAGCTTGAGCAGGGCGCGGGCGTTGGCGTTGAACATCTTTTCCTTGTCGGTGGCCGAGACGGGCAGCGTGGCCATCCACTGCATGCCTGGCAGATTATCGACGTACGGCCAATCCACCGAGAACAGGATGCGGTCGATGCCCAGCTCCAGCAGCGCGCACATCAGGGCGGGTGTGGAGAAATGGCCGCTGGTGGTGATC